>PLJS01000075.1 GCA_003140315.1 Hyphomicrobiales bacterium | reverse complement strand
TCATTTTGAGTCGGACACTGAGATATATAAGAATATATAAGGCGAAAGCGCGGATTCCCAAACCGACCTTATACAGAGCCACTATTTCGTGATGTCGGGTGGCCGAGATTTCGGTCAAACCACCCACTCTCTTCGGTCAAACCACCCGTTGATTTCGGTCAGACCACCCGCGGCGAGCTGCTTAGGGTGTATGCTGCGCGCTGATTGCGCCATTGGTCGAACGACGGAATACGGCCCGGACACCGCCGAACGGTGAGCCGGTCGCGAGGCTTGCTGGCTGCCGAGGGGTGCCAGATCGGCCGTCGTCACGTGAAGACGCTGATGCGGCGGATGGGGATACGCGCCCGCTTCGGGTCATGGCAGAAGAGGACGCCGAAAATGCGCAGCAAGGTGCTTTCGAGATAGACCGGGTCAGCAGTCTGTGGCTGTCGCGGCTTGTCAGTTTGCTGTGTCGTCTCCATACCGTACGTATTGAGTAGTCGCAGCAGCCAACACAGAGGTTCAGCGCGTTCAGGGCGCCCCCCTCACATTGCGGCTTTCGCAGGTTGCCGCGCCGACGGGCTCGCCACATTGGACTCCAGCCGGCGGCGCACGATCCCGACGTGCTCGCGCAGTTGATAGAGCCTGTCGGCAAAGCCGAGCGGGACCGGAATGCTCTCCACCGCGGTCTCGATCCGGTCGAGCTCCCGAAGTTCTGCCGTCCGGTCTTGCGGGCTCAAAGAATTCTTGGCGGTGGACTCCACGCGCCTGAGCTGTCCGTACCAATAGACGATGCGGCGGCGCATGCGCCAATTGTAGATCTGCGGCGCGAACTTCAGCAACGGGATCAGCAGCGGAAGCAGCACCACGAACGATACCACGAGGCGGTCGAACATCGTGGCGACCCAGAACGGCATGTAGCGCTGCAGGAACGGCGCGCCGGAGCGATAGACCCGCCGCGCCTCGTCGGCCAAAGGAAATTCGGGATCGTTGGCGATCGGGAATTCTCCGGCGCGCTGAAACAAGGGTGCGTTTCCGGCCGCGTCGACGGCGAGCTGGCTGTGCACCTCCTGCAGAGCCTGGGTCAGGAGATTGACGAGCGCCGGGTGGGCGTCATCGCGCACCAGGACGGCGGACGTGGTCACCACCAGCGTGACATCGGCCGGCGGGATATTGGCGGCGAAGTCCACGACGCCTTGGCGCAGGATCAGGCGCGACAGGAACGGGAAGCGCTGGGTGTAGGCGTCGGCATTGGCGAAATTCATCAGGCGGACATTGGGCGTCCTGAAAAGCCTCTGGATCGTCTGCGCTTCCGCCGCCAGAACCAGGAAACCCGCGTCGGCCTCGCCTTTCGCAAGCATGTCCACATCGTCGGGCAGCTCACGATTGATCAGCGTCGCGGTTTCCGCCGAGATCCCGTTGGCGGCAAGCAGCCGCAGCGCGAGCCTCTCCGTGCCGCTGCCCGCGGGACCGACCAGGATGCGCTTGCCTTTGAGGTCTGTGAGCCGCTCGAGCTGCGCGCCGCCGGAATAAAAGACCCACAGCGGTTCGTAGGCGACCCGGCCGACCGACAGCAATCCGGGCGTGTCCCTCGCGGAAGCGACGCCGCCCTGAACGATCCCGGCATCCACGCCGGATGCGCGATCGGACAACGCCTTGAGGTTGGCGAACGATCCGTCCGACTCGCGGATCTCAAGCTTGACGCCGTTGCGCTTGAAGACTTCCGCGTAGCGCTCGGCGTAGCGGTAGTACGGACTGCCGGATGTGGCCGTCGACATCACGAATGTCGCGGGCGGTCCCGGGTGGACGAAGTAAAGCGCGAGCGAGACCACGGCGACGAAGAGAAGCAGCACCGGAAGCGCGAAGAAGAAAAAATCCCTCGATCGAGGGCGCAGGACGCTGGATCGCACGGAACATTCCTTGGCGTAATGCTCGCCGATTTGCCGGAGCGGAGCATGGCACAGCGCGCGCCGCCGTGGCGATCATTCGCGTCCCACCTGGAGAAGCCGCCGCGGATGAAGACAGAAAATTGGGCGCTGACGGGATCGGACGAACCGCCACTGCGCGGCCGTCAACGCGCCCCATGACAGGACAAACGTGCGCCGCGGCGCCGGGCGCTTACGCGCCTTCGCCGCCGGCCTGCGGCGATCGCGCCGCGATGACCCCGTAATCGCTCGATTTGGATCCGGATTTCCCGATCTTGAACCCATGGGCGGCGAGGCCGCGCTTGAGCAGCTCGCGCACGGCCGACGCCCTGCTCGGCATCCGCTGTTTGAACCGGAAATCATCAAGAGCCGTAAGCTCTTCCGGCGTCAGCATGATTTGAAGTCGTTCACCTCTGACCTGTTCGTTGTCGATCATAACACTGGCCCCGTGGCAGCATTCACGAATGCAAAAGTGCCAAAGAAACGCGACGTAGTAAATTGAGTTCCTTACTCAATCACAGCTTTTTTATCACATGGCACGCATAACATCGTCTGCTCAAGTAATGCATTGTATTAATCTGAGTAATATTGGCATTCGAAGTAAAATAGAAATATTCGTTGCGGGATAACAAATTTTGCGATACGAATACTTGTATGAGCATTATGAACATCGACCTTGAACAACCTGACCCTCGTCCAGGCCCGCCCTGCGACGAATGCGGCGGCCGCACACGGCTTGCCGGGATCGAGCCGCATCCGAGATTGGCTCTTTCCGATCTGCGGACGTACGAGTGCGTCGCGTGCGAAGCGACGCTGACGGTCGTGTCGCCGCTTCCTGCGCCCGCGAACCAGCAGCGGTCCTGATCGGCATCGATGGCGGCGGCCCCCTCGGTTGACGTCCGGCCGCCCCGCTTCCATGCTGGCCTCAACGGAGCGGGTTCAATGCGGCGTTCCATCGTCATCGCGTGCATCTGGTGGCTCGCGGGCTGCGCGGTCACCGGCACCTACAACGATCAGCTCGTCTTCGGCATGACGCCGCAAGAGGTCGAGCAGGTCATCGGCGCGCCGCTCACCTATCTGTCCGGCCGGCCGGGCTCCGAGCGCTATTATGTCGAGCGGCCCTCGACCGTTCCGGGGATCTACGCGGTCGACGCGCGGCTCGTGCTGCAGTTCCGCCGCGGCCACCTCAGCGGATGGCGGCGCGACTGGCAGATGCGCCCCTATTGGTTCTAACCGCTTGCTCAGTGCTGCTCGATATCGCTGGTGACGCGGCGCTCGAACCGCTTCAGCGCGATCAGGATCACCAGCGCGAGCGCCAGCCCTACCACGACCACCAGCCAGTCCGCGATCCCGCACGCGATGCCGAGCGCCGCCGCGATCCAGACCGTCGTCGCGGTGGTGAGGCCGTGCACCCTGTTGGTGCTCGTGTCGCGCAGGATCACGCCGGCGCCGATGAAGCCGACGCCGACCATCAGGCCCTGCACGATGCCCTGCATGACGCGTGAGACCGCGTTGGGATCGCCCGCAAGCGCCGGGTAGTGCAGCGTCGCGGTCGTCACCATGGCGGCGCCGAGCGGGACCAGCCCGAGCGTACGCATCCCGATTGGCTTGTCGCTCAGGTTCCTTGGCAATCCGAGCGCGAGGCCCGCAACCGTCGCGGCCAGCAGCCGGATCACGACGGTGATATCGACGAATGAAATTCCGATGTCGGACATGGCACCCCCGGTTACGTCAGCGG
Organism: Hyphomicrobiales bacterium; assembly: GCA_003140315.1. Lineage (GTDB taxonomy): Bacteria > Pseudomonadota > Alphaproteobacteria > Rhizobiales > Xanthobacteraceae > PALSA-894. The sequence continues at coordinate 13,396 of PLJS01000075.1, read as the reverse complement.
CGCGACGCCGAGCTCGCGCGCGACCGTATCGAGACTGTCGCGCAACGCCTTGCCGATGGGAATGCCGTTGGCCGTGCGGTCGAGGAATTTCTCATGGCTCTGCCCGCCCGGAAGATAGATGCGCGCCGTGCCCGGCAGCTTCTCCGAGCCGCGGATCGCGCGGATCGCCGTGTCCACGCTGCGCTTGAATTCAGCGACGGGGGAAAATGCCTCGATCGAGATCGCCACGATGGCGTGTCCGGTATTGGTACGCGCGCCCGGCTCCCGCACCATGTCGGATACGTCTTTGCCGAACGCCGCCCGGTTGAGCACGCCCGCGAGTAGCCCGATGACGAGCGAGAGCGCATAGCCCTTGTAGTCGCCGATCGGCAGCAGGAAGCCCTCGTCCGCGCGTTTGGGATCGGTCAGCGGCTTGCCGTCGCGGCCGATCATCCAGCCGACCGGCATTTGCTCGTTGCGCTGCTGCGCAAGGCGCACCTTGCCGAAGGCCGCGACCGTCGGCGCCATATCCATGACCACGGGCGGCTCTTCGCCCGCCGGGATCGCGACCGCGATCGGATTGGTGCCGAGCAGCAAGTCCGAGCCGCCCCAGGGCGGCAGGTGGTTGTTGTTGCCGACCGCGAGATAAAGCCCGATCATGTCGTGGGCGAGCGGCATCATGGCGTAGAGCGCGGCGGGTCCGGCGTGATTGCTCATACGCGCGCCGACCCAGGCGACGCCGCTCTGCCTTGCCTTGGCGATCGCGGTCTGCACCGCGAAATGCATCACCAGATGGCCCATGGCGTTGTCGCCGTCGACGAGGGCGGCTGCCGGCCGCTCGCTGACGATGCGGATGTTGGGTTTGACGTTGACGCCGCCCGCCTTGATGCGGCGGACGTAAAGAGGCAGGCGGAACACGCCATGCGTGTCGGATCCGCGCAGATCCGCCCGCACCATCAGCTCGGCGAGCAGGTCTGCGTCCCGCTCCCCGATACCGGCCGCCGCGAAGGCGCGCGCGATGAATGCGCCTAGCTCATCCGTGGCGACCCGCGCCTCATTCCCCTCGCTCAAGTCGATCCTCCCGCGTCAGAACGAATGACAGAAACCCGCGCTTGGCCTATGAATTGCGGCCACGCACCGCCATATGGCGCAAAACGATCAGGCGAGGAACCCATGAGCACCAATCTCGGCACCATGGAAGACCTGCCGCTGGAATACCGGCAGGCCGTCGAGAACGCCAACACCACGCCGCTGTGGCCGTTGATGCGCAAGGCGCTGCCGCACGACACGCCGGTGCCGCAAAGCAAGGCCTGCCTGTGGGCTTACGACACGATCCGTCCACTGCTGCTGCGCGCGGGCGAGCTGACGCCGGTGGAAAAGGCCGAGCGGCGCGTGCTGATCCTGTCCGATCCCGGCCGCGGCAAAGGCGCCATGCGGGTGGCCGGGCCGATCTTTTGCGGCATGCAGCTTCTGCTTCCGGGCGAGAAGGCGCCGGCGCATCGGCACACTCCAAGCGCGGCGCGCATCGTAGTCGAGGGCGAAGGCGCCTACACGATCGTCAACGGCGAGAAGTGCGTGATGGAGCGTGGCGACCTGATCCTCACGCCGGGCGGCGCCTGGCACGATCACGGCCATGACGGCAAAGGCCCGGTGATCTGGCTCGATGCGCTCGACCTGCCGCTGTTCATCGATCTCGAAGCCGCCTACTCGGTCGAGCGCGAGCTGCAGGCGCCGAAGAACCGCCCCGACGCATCGGAAGTCGAATATGCGACGCCCGGCATGGTGCCGGCACGCCGGAACGGCCATGCGCGTCCGAGCTATCCCATGATGCGCTATCCCTGGACCAATGCCGAGAAGGGCCTGCGCGCGCTCGCCGAGCACACGCCGCGCGGCGAGCCGGTCGAGCTCGACTACGTCAACCCGGAGACCGGCGACGCCTGTCTGCCCACCATGGGCTTCACCGCCATGATGCTGCGGCAGGGCGAGACCGTGAAGCCGCCGCTGCGCTCGACCTCAGCGGTGCACCACGTGGTGGAAGGCTCAGGCAAATCAACGGTCAACGGCGAGACCTTCGCGTGGAAGCGCGGCGATACGTTCTCGGCGCCGGTGTTCGCCCTGATCGAGCACGCAGCGGCAGGCAGCGAGCCCGCCCTCCTGATCCGCGTGCACGACACGCCGCTGCAGCAGAAGCTCAATTACTACGAAGAGCGACCGCGGCCCTGACGAGTTCCATTCGGAGACCCGTCTGTTAAATTGGAAATCACTGAAGGCGACCTGCAAACCGCGGGCGTGAAGGGAGAAATCCCTTGACGCCGTTCCGCAGAGCGGTTTCGCTTCCCCGCAATAAAAAGCATTCCAGGGGAGCGGGGCGGTGAACAGCCACACGGGTGGACCTATCATCTTGGGTGCGCCGCGCGCCCAGCGCGCCGGCAGTGGGCGCTCGCGCGGCGCGGGCCACGGCATTCAGTCGGTCGACCGGGCGGTCACGCTACTCGAGACCCTTGCGGAGGCCGGCGGCGAGGCGACGCTAACGGCGATTTCCGTGCGCGCCGGGCTCAACATTTCAACCTGCCATCACCTGCTCTCGACCCTGGTCAACCGCGGCTACATCGCAAAGGTGCCGGGCCGGCGGTCCTATGCGCTCGGCCCCGGCATCTTCAATCTCGGCGCCACCTACCTGCGCGGGGTCGACCTGCCGCGCCGCGCCGCGCCGATCATCACGCGCCTCAACGAGGCGACCGGCGAAGCCGTCCACCTCGTGACCTTGCAGGGCGAAATCATGGTGACGCTGGCGCGGCGCGAATCGCGCGAGCGCGGACCCGGCACGATGACGTGGCCGGACGGCGTCCACGCCAAGGCCTCCGGCAAGGCGATCCTCGCCTGGCTGCCCGAGTACCAGGCCCGGCGGATCACAACCGCCCAGGGCATGATCAAGTTCACACCCCACACGATCACCGAATGGCCCGTGCTGGAGGAAGAACTGCGGCTGGTGCGGCGCGAATTCTACGCCACGGACCGCGAGGAATATCAGTCCGGATTCATCTGCTTCGGTGCCGCGGTGCGCGATCAGCAGGGCGCCGTGGTCGCCTCGATCAGCGCCTCCACGCCGACGGTGCGCGCGACGCCAGAACATCTTAATCTGGTCCGCGACGAGGTGGTCGAAGCCGCCCGCGCGCTGTCGGCCGGCCTTGGCGACGCGGCGGTCGTTACGACAGGCGCGCAAGCGCCAGCGGAACGGCCCGCCTGAACGCGACGGAGATCAAACGTGTACGCAACCCCCAGCGTGAAGACGAGCCCAGACATGCCTGTGCCCGACACCATGAGGGCCTGGGTGCTGGGCGATCCGGGCGAATTGAAGCTTGTCGACAAGCCGGTGCCGGTGCCGAAACGCGCCGAGGTGCTCGTGCGCATCGATGCGGTCGCGATCTGCGCGACCGACCTCGACGTGATCGCGAACGGCCCGCCGGCCATGATCCAGGGCGGCTTGCCGTTCAACAAGAACTTCACGCCCGGCCACGAATACATGGGCACGGTCGCGGCGCTCGGCCCCGGCGTCGACGAGTACAAGATCGGTCAGCGCATCACCGTGGAAATCCATGCCGGCTGCGGGCAATGCAAGCGCTGCCGCGAAGGCATGTACACCTCCTGCCACAACTACGGGCTCAACTACGGCGACGTGGACAAGGGCCATCGGGCAAACGGCTTCACCACCGACGGCGGCTTCTGCGAGTACCAGGTCAACAACATCAACACGCTGGTCGCGATCCCCGACGCGATGTCGGACGAGGAGGCAACCCTCGTCGTCACCGCCGGCACCGCGATGTATGGGCTCACTGAGTTGGGCGGGCTCGTCGCGGGCGAAAGCGTCGTCGTCACCGGACCCGGACCCATTGGCCTTCTGGGTGTAGCAGTGGCCAAGGCACTCGGCGCGCAGCCGGTGATCCTCACCGGCACGCGCGACAATCGCCTGGCGATCGGCCGCGCGCTCGGCGCCGATCACGTCATCAACGTGCGCAAGGAGCCCGATGTCGTCGCGGCGGTGAAGAAACTCAACGGTGGCAAGGGCGTCGACTACGTGCTCGAATGCGCCGGCGCGCCGAACTCGGTCAACGACGCGGTGCGCATGGTCAATCGCGGCGGCAAGGTGTGCCTCGCGGCATTTCCGCACGAGGAAACGCCGGTCGACATCGCCCACATCGTGCGCAACAACATCTATCTTTACGGCATCCGCGGCGAGGGCAAGAGCGCGACGCATCGCGCCGAAGCCTTCATGTCGCAAAAGCGCTTCGACGCAACGAAAATCCATACGCATACGTTCGCGCTCGAGGACCTGCCGACCGCGCTCAAATACGCGCGCGAGCGCATCGGCGACGCCATCAAGGTGGTGGTGAAGGCGCGCCACGGCAAAGTGCAGCAGGTCGCGGCGGAATGATCCTCCTGCGGAATGTGCGCTGTTCGATCGTGTTCACGTCTGTGTGAGACGCGGCGCCGCTGCCCCGATAGCGCGGGAACGGCGGTATGATCCGTGTCGACCGTTCCTTGCGCGCGAGGCCTGCCGTGACGCGTTTCACGCGACGCAATCTCATTGGTGCTTCGCTCGCCGCGGCGGGGGCCGCGAGCGCGCCGGCCGAGGCGGCGGCCCCGCCCGTGGCGAGGCCCGCGCCGAGTATCTACCGCTATCGCGTCGGCACTTTCGAGGTGACGGCGCTCTATGACGGCGTGTGGTATCGCCCGATCGACGAGAAATTCGTCCGCAACGCCGACTATGCCGACGTGCGCCGGGAGATGTCGGATGCCTTCATGCCGGCGGAAAAGCTCGCGACGCCGTTCACGATGCTGCTCGTCAACACCGGCGCGAAGCTGATCCTGCTCGACACCGGCACCGGCGGCCAGATCGCCTCGACGGCCGGTTCGTTCGGCGAGAACCTGACCGCGGCCGGAATCGATCCGAAGACGATCGACACGATTGTCATTTCGCACTTCCATCCCGACCACATCAACGGCATCAAGACCAAGGACAACGGCCTCATCTTTCCCAACGCCGAGATCATGGTGCCGGAGGCCGAGTGGGCGTTCTGGAACGACGACGCGAACCTGAACGCCGCGCCGGCCGGCCTCAAGACCGCGTTTCACAATGTGCGGCGCATCTTCTCCGACATCGCCAAGGACGTGACACACTACCGGCCCGGCAGACTGGTCGCGCCCGGCATCGAGACGATCGCGGCGCCCGGCCACACGCCCGGTCACACGGTGTTCGCGCTCCAATCGGGCAACGACGTGCTGATGGTCTTGAGCGACACGACGCAGCATCCGGCGCTGTTCGCGCGCCATCCCGACTGGCAGCCGCAGTTCGATATCGACGGTGGCCTCGCGGTCGCGACGCGGAAGGCGCTGCTCGATCGCGCCGTCGCCGACCGGATGCTGGTGACGGGCTATCACTTCCCCTTCCCGGCCTGCGGCCACATCATCCGGCGCGGCACCGGCTACGAGCACGTGCCGATGCTCTGGCAAACCTCGCTCTGACGCCACGCAGTGTTACCTCTTCGACACGCCCGTGGCGGCTTCCACGCGCGGGCGTTGACAAACCACGCGCCCGCTCCTTCACTGGTGGCTCGGTACAGGTGTGCCGTCCCCCGGTCGGGGCCGGCCAATAGGGAATCCGGTGAGGCTTGCCGTCGTCCACGGCGATCCGATCCCGGAACTGCCCCCGCAACTGTGAGCGGCGAGCTCTCTTCCACGATGCCACTGGGGTCACACCCGGGAAGGCGGAGGAGAGCTAGGACCCGCGAGTCAGGAGACCTGCCTGCACCGGTCACCCTTCCGACGCACGGGGCGTGCGCTCGGGGCGGCTCTTCCGCAGCGGTGGCGTGCTGAAACCGTTGCGGGGGTTGGGGTCATGCGTTCTCCGACATGTCAGAATTGGCACGGCGCAAACATGCGCCCGCGCCTCCGCGACCCATTCAATCCTGAATGTTTCGGGGGCATGTCATGTACACTTGGTCCAATTCTCCGTCCGCCATCTCGTTTGCGACCCGCCGTGACCGGCTCTACGCCGGTCTCGCCCTAGGAGCCCTGCTCGCCGCGCTCACGAACTCCGCCTCGGCGCAGCCGACACAACAGCTCACGCCGATCGACGTCATCTCCTCGAGCATATCGGGCGAGCCGATCGAGGCCTCGAAGGTCGGCTCGACCGTCACGGTGCTCACCGGTGACGAAATCCGCGCGAGCGGCTACAACCAGCTCTCCGACGTGCTGCGCACCGTGCCCGGCATCGCGGTCAGCCAGTCCGGTTCGCGCGGCACGCTCACCCAGTTCCGCGTGCGCGGCACGGAGGCGAACCACCTCCTCGTCATCATCGACGGCGTGACGGTGAACGCGGTCGGCGATGGCGAATACGACTTTGCGGACTTGGCGGTCGACGATATCGCGCGCGTCGAGCTGTTGCGCGGACCGCAATCGGGTCTCTATGGCGCGAACGCACATTCCGGCGTGCTCACCATCGAGACGAAATCCGGACGCGGGTTGACCAAGCCGGAGGTCACCGGGCGCATCGAGGGCGGCACGCAGAACAGCGCCGACGCCGCGTTTTCGGTGCGCGGCGCGGCCGGGCCGATCTACGGCGCCTTCACGGTGAGCAGCGGCACCACCGACGGCTTCAACATCGCGCGCGACGGCTCCGAGCGCGACGGCGCCAAGCGCCTGGCCGTGACCGCCAAGGGCGGCATCGACTTCAATCCCTACTTCAATGTCGAAGGGTTCATCCGCCATACCGAACGCATCGCCGCCACCGATCCGCAGAACTCGTTCCCGAACTTCTCCGGGCTGACCTTCGACCGCGGCGGCGACTACGGTAAGTACGACGAGACGATCGGCCGCGTGGAGGCGACGCTCAAGCTGCTCGGCGACCATTGGATCCAGTCGGCCAAATGGACGACGACGCGGCAGAACACGAGCGCGTTCAGTGCTGCCGACGGCGTCCCGCCCGACGGCCTGACGTTCAAGTCGATCGGCTCGGCCGATACGCTCTCCTACAAGAGCTCCTTCCTCGCCGACACGTCGCTCCTGGGCGGTGAAAAGCACCGCATCACCGGCATGGTCGAGGACCGGGAGGAGAAGTTCAGCTACATCGACCCGGTCGACTTTTCGGCCGCCGACGCCGCGTTCTGGCAGAACGGAAAGAGCCGGCACACGCTCGGCTTCGCCGGCGAATACGTGCTCGACCTGCTCAAGACCGGTACCACGATCTCGGTCGCGCAGCGCCAGGACTACAACGAGCCGTTCGCGAACGAATACACTTGGCGCTACTCGCTCTCGCAGCGCATCGCCGACACCGGGCTGCGCGCGCATACCAGCATCGGCCGCGGCGTCACCAATCCGAGCTATTTCGAGCTTTACGGCTTCTTCGCCGCGACCGCCTTCGTCGGCAACCCGGGCCTTATTCCCGAAAGCTCGGTCGGCTGGGACGCGGGCCTCGAACAGACGCTGTGGAACGGCCGTTTCGTCGTCGACGTGACCTATTTCAACTCGCGCCTGCAGAACGAGATCACGACGATCTTCCTGCCGACGTTCCAGTCGACCGCGGTCAATCTCGTCGGCACCTCGACGCGCCAGGGCGTCGAGACCTCGCTGAAGCTCAGGCCGCTCGACTGGCTGACGCTGTCGGGCACCTACACCTACACCGACGCGCGCGACCCAATGGGCGTGCCGGAAGTCCGCCGCCCGGCGAACGCCGGCTCCGTCTCGGCGACGGTCCTGTTCGCCGACGGGCGCGCGAAGGCCACGGTCAATCTCGTCTACAACGGCAAGATGCCCGACACGTTCTTCGTCTTCCCGTCGCAGAGCGTGACTCTTGCGGCCTATACGACGATCGGCGGGATCGTCTCCTACGACGTGACGCCGTGGGCGACGGTCTATCTGCGCGGCGAGAACGTCTTCAACGCGCAATACGAGGAGGTCTATTCGTATCGCGCGCCCGGCGCCTCGGTCTATGCCGGGATGAAATTCAAGAGCGTGGATTAGCCATCTCCCAGTTCGCCAAAAGTCGAGGCCGGCCATGGCGGTGGCCGGCCTCTACTCCGAACCGTCCGCGTTTGAACCGGAGGGTGATCGGCTGACGCGGAGCGGTCTTCGCGACCAATCATTGCTTCGATGGGGTCGCGGGCTTCTCGATGATCGGGCCCGACCGATCTTGAGACGCACCCTAAGCGCGGCGCACTGAACTCATTCTGAAGTGCGCGCGACGTCCCCGTTCATCGGGATGAAGCGCCAACACGCGCCGCTGTTGTGCGCCGTTCAGGCTGCGGAGCACGCGGCGGCGAAACCGCGGCGGTTCGATGAAACCGCCCGCGAGAACGCCATGACGTTGACGTCGCTGTCGCAGCGGGGCCGAATGTGATAGCCGTCGTTGCGTTGAACGCTACCGAGCCGCCTCAATGACCGACCTGCCGAGGACGATCGCGACCGCACCGCAATCGCTTCATCGGTACGTTGCGGCGTTGGTCTCGCCCTGGGGTCTATGCGCGATCTTCCTCGCATTCGCGATCTGGAAATCGCCCACGATCTTTATCGATCCTCGATTCTGGGCCGAAGAGGCCAATCCCTATTTTGCAAAATGCCTACACGCCACCGCCTGGGCATGCCTGACCACGCTCCACAAGAACGGCTCCTTCGAGGGAATATTCAATCTTGGAACTTATCTGGCAACGCTGGTCCCACTTGAGCGTGCGCCAGCAGCCACGACCTATCTGACGCTGCTGCTGCATTTGGCGATCATCGTGCAATTGGCAGGACTCGCTCGCACGTATCAGATTGGGCCTACTGGCGCCGTCCTTCTCGCCTCTGCTTTCGCGCTGCTGCCTCAGACCTTCGAGGTCTGGATGAATGCAAACAATGCGCAGTCGCTTACCGGCGTGTCGGCCCTTTTCCTCCTCCTCATGCCCCGCGAGAAACTCGCCGAGCACAAATACGTTGCCCTGGCCTGGTCGGTGATCTGCGTCGCGTCTGGCGTCCCGCCATGCATTCTGGCCCCCCTTTTCGTCCTTCGCGCGTTCCGTGAGCGATCCGGGTGCCTGGTCGCGATCGCAACGGTGTTCACGCTCGGCGCTGGCATACAATTGCTTCTGTGCCTGTCTTTCGGCGTGCCGCGACCGCTGTCGCTGGAACTCAAGCCCCTTGTGCTTCCGATCTTCATGCAGACGATCCTGGCTCCGCTCTTATCCGGCGACGCGGTCGGCTTCATCGCGCGCTTCGTGCGCGGCCCGGACCATGCGATTGTGGCGATCGCGATCGTAATCGCTTCCTTGCCGGCATTAGCGGCGGCAACCTACGCTGCCAAGACCGCGCCACGCACCGCTGGTGTGGGCGACATCGTAGCGGCTTGGGCCCTCGTTAGCTTCGTGCAAAGCCTCGGCTCGCTCGATGCGACGTCCAATATTTCAGGCTGTGCCGGAGGACGCTACTTTTTCTTCGGCGCCGTGAGTTTCTGTCTTCTGATCGGGATCGGGACGGCAGCACGCAAGCGCATGACCCGAACGCTTGCGACGGCAGCTTTGGCCTGGATCGTATTGGTGGGGTTCGTCGCATCACGCGCGTCGGGATGGTCGAACCTCGTGAGAAGCGGACCGTCCTGGAGCGAGCAGGTCCGTTCGTGTCAGGCCGGGACGGTCTGCAAGATCATGTCCTGGCCGGCGGCGGCGGCGGACTGGACGGTCGATGTCGAACGATAGAACGGACGGCGGCGGTTCGACGAAACCACCGCCAGTGAGCGCGATACCTCCATATCCGATCACAGCGAGTTGAATGTGGCGGTCGCAATGCCGCGGCGCGGCCGGCTGTTCCCATCGTATCGTTACGGCGATTTAATCCCCGGGAGGCCGCCATGACCTATCGCGATGGAATCGGCGTGATCGCCGCGGCGTCGTTGTTCGCGTTGTCGACATCGTCGCTCGCGTTCGCGGCGGGCGAGCCCGATCCGCCGAGCAGCCGCTATCCGGGGTTCCAGCAGCCCGGGCAGCCGAAAGGAAACCCGCCGACTCAAGGGACGACGGATTCCAAGAAAAAGAAGAAGCAGCAGAAATCGGATCAGGAATTCCGTGACGGCTATCGCGCCGCCTATGCGCTGGTGCAGGCCGGCGAATACAAGGCCGCATTCGCCGCCTTCAAGGCGCTCGACGCCGACGATACGCCCGATGTGGCGAACTATCTCGGCTACACCAGCCGCAAGCTCGGCGACTACGATGCCTCGAAATACTGGTACGAGCGCGCGCTCGCCTCGGACCCGAACCACGTCCGCACCTGGCAGTATTACGGCATGTGGCAGGTCGAGCAGGGCAACATGCTCAAGGCGCAGGATTTCCTGGAGCGGATCCGCCTGATCTGCGGCGGCACGCAGTGCAAGGAATACCAGGACCTCAAGGGCGGCATCGAGGGGAACGTGGCGTATTGATCGCTGCGTAGGGTGGGCATCGGCGGCTTTGCCGATGCCCACGCATTCATTTATCACATTGTGTGAAAGACGTGGGCACGTTGCGCGTGCCCACCCTACGAGCGCTTCTCCGTCTCCGCCATCAGCCAGCCGAGGTAGGCCGGATCGCCGCCTTCGACCGGCAGCGTCAGGATCGCGGGCGTCGTATAGGAATGGATCTCCTTCACGGCCGCGCGCACGGCTTCGGCCAACGTGGCCCGCGTCTTGAAGATCATCACGACCTCTTCGCCGCGCTCAATCGCGCCCTGCCACCAATAATGCGAGATCATGCCGGGCAGGATGTTGACGCAGGCAGCGAGCCGCCGCTCCACGATCGCGCGCCCCGTCTGCTCCGCCTCGACAAGGGACGGGAAGGTCGTATAGACGAACACCGCGCGCTCCGCGTTCATGATCCCTCCGCTGGTCGGCACTCCGCGCGACACCGGCCGCGGCGAGCCCGTCGGACAAGTTGCACAATGAGTGGCCCGGCTCCCCGCTACGCGCGGATCGCCTTCGTCGCAAGCCCGATGGCCGAGGCGCAGGATGCGCGCGCGCGGCTTGCCAAGCGCTACGGCGCGTCCGCGCCCGAGGATGCCGACGTGATCGTCGCGCTCGGCGGCGACGGGCTGATGCTGCAAACCCTGCATGCCTTCATGCATTCGGGCAAGCCGATCTACGGGATGCATCGCGGCACCGTCGGCTTCCTGATGAACGACTTCAACGAGAACGCGCTGCCCGAGCGCCTCGCCGCCGCCAAGATCGCGCTGATCCACCCGCTGCTCATGTGCGCGCGCGACGAAAACGACGGCGAGCACGAGCACCATGCGATCAACGAGGTCTCGCTGTTCCGCCAGACCTATCAGGCGGCACGCCTGCGCCTGCTCATCGACGGCAAGGAGCGCCTCGCCGAGCTTGTCGCCGACGGCGCGCTCGTCTCAACGCCCGCGGGCTCGACCGCCTATAACCTCTCGGCGCAAGGGCCGATCATCCCGATCAACGCACCGCTGCTGGCGCTCACCCCGATCAGCCCGTTCCGCCCGCGCCGCTGGCGCGGCGCGCTGCTGCCCGACACTGCGCGGGTGCGCATCGAGGTGCTCGAAGCCGAGAAACGCCCGGTCGCGGCGGTTGCCGACCATGACGAGGTGCGCTCGGTGCGCTCGGTCGACATCTCGATGGACCACAAGGTCGCGATCCCGATGCTGTTCGACCCCGGCCACAGCCTCGACGAACGCATCCTGCGCGAGCAGTTCGGGTATTAGCGCTTCGATCGGATCCTGCAGCCAATCTGTTCTCATAGGCCACGACGTTTCGATTCATAGCGACCTTGTTCTCATAAGATGCCTCGTGGCAGGTTGTGGTATCGCCCAGGCTCCTCGAACCTTGGGGGCATACAAATGAGAATTCCTCGTCGTCGATTTCTGCAGGTCGGCGCGGGTGCCGCCGCCCTCCCGTTCGCTTTTCGGACCGCAGGCGCGGAAGAACGCCCGGCATCCCCGCGATCCGAATCCCCCGAGCGTTCGCTCGCGGAACGGCTCGCCGCCTATGCTCACAATCTGCGCTACGAGGATCTCGACTCCGCGACCGTCGAACGCGTCAAGACGCACGTGATCGACTCGATTGGTTGCGCAATAGGCGCGTGGGACGAGCGGCCGGTCCGCGCCTGCCGTGAGCTTGCGCTTTCAGTGATCGGTCCTGCGACGATCATTGGCACTCATCGGCAAACGACCGCTGACCTGGCCGCCTTCGCCAACGGCGCGGCCGTGCGCTTTCTCGACTTCAATGACACGTATGTTGGTCAGGTCGCCGTTCATCCGAGCGACAATATCGCGGCTTGCCTTGCCGTTGCGGAAACCGAAGGTGCAAGCACTCAAGACCTCATCACCGCGATCGTCATCGCTTATGAGGTGAATTGCCGGCTGGTTGATGTCTTCGATATTTCCAAGCGCGGCTGGGACCCGCCGGTGTTTGGTCTTCCCGCAGTTGCGCTCGCCGCGGGCAGACTGATGAAATTGAATCCCGACCAACTCGCGCAGGCCGTAAGCCTTGCTATCAACGATCACGTTCCGCTGGCGCAGACTCGCGTTGGGTCCCTTTCGGATTGGAAAGGGCTCGCGGTCGCCGAAGCCGGGCGCAATGCGGTGTTTGCCACGCGGCTTGCGCGCGCCGGCGTGACTGGTCCGACACCGATATTCGAAGGCAGCGCGGGATTCTTCCAGCAGGTGACCGGACGGGCAAACGTCGACGTGGAGTTGTTCGGCAAGCGCGACGTGGCGTTCCGAATCCACAAGTGCAGCCTGAAGCCTTATCCGGCCGTGATCTACACGCAGACGGCAATCGTTGCCGGCATCGAGGTTGCGCGCGAAGTCGGCTCGCTCGATCGTATTTCGTCAATCGAGATCGCGACGACGAGCAGAGGCTATCAGCGAACCGGCAGCGAGCCTGAAAAGTGGTCACCGAAGACCCGAGAGACTGCCGATCACAGCCTTCCCTACATCACGGCGCGCGCGATGTTCGACGGCGACATCACCAACGAAAGCTTCACGCCGGAGAAATTCCGCGATCCCTCGGTTCTCGCCCTCATGCAGAAGATCAAGGTGGCGGAAGATCCAGCCCTCACCGCGCGCGGGGGAACAGCCGTACCAACGCGCGTGACCGCGATCCTTTCCGACGGCCGGCGCATTTCCCGCGAGGTGGACCATGCACCAGGCTTTGCGGAGCGACCCATGAGCCGGGCCGAAGCGGAAAGGAAATTCCTGGGCAATGTGGGCAGGCGCTGGTCGAATGAGCAGAGCGCCGCCATGCTTCAGGCCTTGTGGGCGCTCGAACGTGCGGACGATATTTCCGCGCTGCTTCGTAGGCTCGCGCTGGAAACCTGACCGCGAAGCCTTGCAAACTCCTGACACGAGAACGATCATGAGATTTCGATTGATTGCCGCTGCAGCGGCTCTTCTGTTC
>PLJS01000142.1:21822-28686 GCA_003140315.1 Hyphomicrobiales bacterium | reverse complement strand
TATGGCGACCGCGCTGTTCAGCTATGGGTCGCACGCTGGCGAAAGGCCCGCCACGGGGAGCAGCGGGCCTTCCTTCGAAGATAATCACGAAGCGCCCGAGTAGCGGAAACGGGCGCGAGAGCGATCACCGTTTATCGGTTGCTCGTTGCCGCTGCCGCCCGGCTCGCCGGTTCCGGTGGTGCCTTTGGGCACTTCTCATGTGAGCGCGCTCGATCCGGAGAAGACTTTCATCGGCAGGATCGAACGAGGGAGACTACCTTCGGACGACCCACAGTCTTTTAGTGCCTCAATTCCGGGCATCGGAAATAGTGAACATCCGTGTCGAGATAGGTATGGAGCGTGCTGGTGACGAGTGTGCTGAAGCGGCTGCGATAGCGGGCAATGGGGTGGAAGCCGTTCCCTTCGAGCATCACGAGGTACGCCGCTGTCCATGATTCATTGAAGTCCTCGATTGCGACGGTCTGGCACGACGCCGGAACTTCGTTTGCGCGAACATCGGCGAAGTCCAGGCGAAGACTGGGAGACAGACCGTTCATGGCCTCAAAGCGGCGCAGGCTCGCGCGGTCATTCGCCGCACTCGCGATCTGAATCGACCAATATCCCATGGGCAGCAATAGAACGACGGCCGCTGTCACCCGCCAGTAGTTCTGCCGCAACGCCGTCGTGGCCAGTCCGACAGCGAGCAGCATCGGGATGAGCGTGAATGAAAAATTCCGCTCGTAGAACACCGCCTTACCTGCAAAGTAGACGAACAAGAGAACCCACACGAGAACGAAGCCCGCGCCAAGATTCCGGGTGCTGCCCTTGAGCAGGAACGGTGCTGCTAGCGCAGCCAGCGGAACGAGGCCGTAAAGCTCAATGAAGTATCGACCGATCCACAAAGCCTCGCTTACCGGGTCGTAGCTTTGCAGCGAATGGGGCGGCTGGCCGAAATTGTATTGTTCCGCGAGGGTGGCGAGGCCGCTAAGAAAGGCTCGCGGGTGGACGACTTCATAGGGCGCGCCCGCCACAAAGCCGAGCGCAGTTCCGACGCAGAGGAGCGCGGCGCCGCCGAGAACCTCAACGCTCGGTCGCTGACGCCACGAAATCGCCCACGGTACCGCGATCATGACCACCGCAAGCGCGTAGCTCACCTTGATTCCGACGCCCAGCCCCAGGATGACTCCGAAGAGGAACCCGCACCATTGAGCGGAGAGTCCAAGTGTCAAAATCCATATCTGCAGCGCGACGATAAGATAAAGCAGGCTTTCCGGCCGTGCCATTCCGGCGTCCTGGACCATGCCCGGTGCAACGGTGAGGAGGGCGCCCACGAGCGCCAGGCCGAAACGGCCGAGTCCAATTCGCCGCACCGCGTCGATGCAGAAAGCAAACGCGAAGACCTGAAAGACGAGATTGGCGAGACGCAGCGCAGGGAGAGGCGGGGCGCTGAGCCAAGCGCCGGCCTGCAGCACGCCATGTGCAACGATATTGTACAGATAAAAATTATACTGATCGATGTTCCAGAACCACGGCAGATCGGCGAGACGCCAATTCGGGTCAAGATCGCCCCGAGAACTCATCCCTTCCGACACCTTAAGCGGAATCAGTTCGTCGATGTTCAACATCGCGTCGCTGAGATTCAGGCGGAGCGCGACGAACAGTATCACCATGCATAGCCAATACGCCGCGTAAGCGGTGTTCGATGCATTCAGCCGGACAGTCGTCACAAAAGCACTGACATGTTTTCCGAAAACCTTGAGCCAACGCGCTGACGTGACGCGGTACGCCGGATATGTATCGAACCACGCGAGCCGGACGCTCGCTTTAGCAGCCGCGGCGCAGCTTCCGAAGGCTAAGCAATAAGAGACCAAAGGAGCGCCGCGACTGTCACTCCCATGATGAACGTGGCGGCCCAGCCGGCCCACGTGAGAAGAGGCCGCGCGCGGAAACGCCCCATCGCCAACTCTTTCGTGACGAGAAGCATCATCATGACCATGATCGGTGCCGCAATCACGCCGTTGATCACGGCGCTCCACACCAATAGCCGAATAGGATCAATCGGGGTGAAGGTGAGTGCGAACCCGATCGCGGTCGCAGCCGCTATGATCGTATAGAAGCCCAGCGCCTCGGGGAATTTCGCTTCCAACGTCGACTTCCAGCCGAAGGCTTCGGCAACACCATAGGCGGCCGAGCCGGCAAGGACCGGGATGGCCAGAAGACCGGTGCCGATGATGCCGAAGGCAAACAGCAGAAACGCGAAGTCGCCCGCGACGGGGCGCAATGCGTTGGCGGCGTCGGCCGCCGTCTGAACGTCCGTGACGCCATGCGCATTCAGAGTCGCCGCCGTCGTCAGGATGATGAAGTAAGCGACAAGATTCGAAAGAACCATTCCTACCGTCGTGTCAGTGGCGATGCGCTTGAGTTCGGAGCGGCCGCCGCGACTAAGCTCTTTCAAAGGCTTGCTTTGCCGGCCGCGCTGCATCTCCTCGACCTCTTGCGAGGCCTGCCAGACAAAAAGGTAGGGACTGATCGTCGTACCGAGCACTGCGACGACGATCAGTAGATAATTCTTGTCAAACGAGATCGCCGGAAAAAACGTCCCCTTGAGAACCTGAGACCACGGAATTTGGACCGTAAAGACCACGCCGACATAGAGAAAAAGAACCAGTGTCATGAATTTCAGGATCGGCGAATAGCGGCTGTAGGGGATGAACACCTGGAGCAGCACGGATGTAGCCGCGAAGATCAGCGCGTGCTCATGCTGCAAGCCACCGATCACAAGAGAGAGCGACTCGCTCATTGCGGCGATATCAGCCGCGATATTGATCGTGTTTGCGATCACCAGCATGGCTACGAACGCGAGCACCACCGGCCGCGAATAAAACTCCTTAACGTTTGCGACGATGCCCTTGCCGGTAACACGACCGATGTGGCCGCTCACCAGCTGAATGGCGATCATGAACGGTGTGGTGAGGAACACCGTCCAAAGCAGGCCGTATCCGAGTTGCGCGCCCGCCTGCGAATACGTGGCAATGCCGGAGGGGTCATCGTCTGCCGCGCCTGTGACTAAGCCCGGACCCAGCGCCGAGAAAAATCGTGCCGCCGCGGACTTCGTCGGAGGCGTTTTGCTCACCTCATCCGAAAGCAGCGGCGCATTCTGCTGTGCAGTCATCAAGCCCCGCAGCCGGAGAAGACATACATCGACGTCAACGACACCAGCCCCCAAGCGGATGGAAACGGTAACGACGTTTGGCGAGACTTGCGAGCACAAACCCTGTTCGGCGCTGACGCCGCGGCGTGAATGTCTTTTGACATAGGATGCAAATTTCACGTCGGGTAAGTCATCGTCAGGAGCATCGGCCCCTACGCGCTCGAGCGTTCGCTTTGCTGATAGCTCTAGATCATGTAACCGTAACGCTGTTGCGTGCGCTGATGCCGTTGCCGGCGCCCGCAAGCGAGCGACTGATCTTGCAGACGGTGACCGAGCGCCGCGAGGGAACGGTGCCCGACAACGCTGTTGCAAAATCGGCGACCGACAGTCCGGACAGCCCACGTTCAGCGCGACATCGGGACCCGATGCCCGGGCGCCTGGGTCAATGATAATCGCGCCGGCCCATCCGGCCCAGCAGCCAGCCTGCGCACAGGGCCAATGCCGCTGTCGTATAGGGCCGGGTCTCAACAAAGTCGCGAATGACATCTTCGACGCGCTCGGCACCGTCTTCCAAGGCGTCGTAAGCCTCCGACGCTGCCTCCCGAGCTTGACCATAGAGGTCTTGAGCGTGGCCGGTTGCTTCGTCAATCATGCCTTCGACCTGGGTTTTGGCATCACCGGCGACCCGACCGGCAACCTGTTCGGCTTTGCCACCGAAGGCTTGTGCTTTGCCCTCTATGCGATCCTCATTCATTTGGAATTGCCCTTTCTGGCCCTGGTATGTCGCCTAGCGATGACTGGTTTGCCCCTGAGAGGTCGATAGCGCGCGGTGCCGATGATCGCGCCGATGCCTAACGCGATACCGACGATCATAAACGGGTGCAGGCCGATATCCTTTGCCAGACGATCCACCGACATCTCGCCGAACTTCGCCGCCTGGCGACCCCAACGCATGGCCTCGTTCCCTGCTCGCTGCGCGCCGTCACGGAAGCGATCGCCCAATTCCTCAACGTCTTCAAATGCCGCTTGGGCGCTGTTCCGGGCAGCGGGGACCCGGTCCGTCACAGCCCCGCTCAATCGGGACAAAGTCCGATCCAGCCCTCGCACGCCGCGTTGAAGCGCCGCTATCTGCAAATGTCGCGAATCGGGTCTCTCGAACATTTTGATGACACCTCCGGGCGCGCAACGGCCGCATCGGCCCGTTGCGTCGCTCTAGAACGGGCCACACTGCGGCAAGTTCCATATCGTGGGTGCTTGCTCCTATAGGGCTGGCTGCATCGTTACCAAGCCGATAGCTCGTCGGACTCATAACCTGAAGGTCGCAGGTTCAAATCCTGCCCCCGCAACCAACTTTCACTTCAAAAATGCTCTCCACGGCTCCTGGTCCTCTCAAAAAAGCCAGGAATCGTGAGATTTTGGGAAAAATCCTGAAGACCCGCAAAAGTGCCTAAGCGCGGATGATATTCGTTCTCCCCGCTACGTTTTTCTCCGAAGCTGCGGACGAGACCATGCCATCTGCAGGTTCTAACTCATTGATTTCATACTTATCCGGTTGACACCCAAAGGGCTACATATAGATGGTCGCGGCTTGGCCGATGGCTGTGGAATGCCCGTTCTACGGATACCCTATTCGGGGTACAATCCGTAGCGGAGGGTCGCATACATGGAACGGCTGTTTCTGATCATCGGAACGATCGCCGCCGTTGTAACGGCCGTGCCGGCCATCTTTTTTCTATGGGACAGATTTCGGCCGCAACCGAGGGGGCAGGCCATGGCTGATCCTGCTTCCGCGCCTGATCCCGCCCAAACCCGCAGGCGCTGGCTTGGGCTGCTATTTGCCGTGCTTAGCGCATTGTTCTTGGGCGCCACAGTCAGCGGGATTTGGTTCTGGACTCCACTTGCCGCGCTTGGTTTCGACGCAGGTTGGCCGGACGCCATTCGCTGCCAAATCACCGAAAGAGGGCAAGTTACTAGATCGGGGCTGATTTTTTATTCGCAAGGAACCTCAGGCGACGCGGTTGTCGTCTATTTTCTCGCTGGAGGATACAATCCGCCAGAAGGGTATTCCCCGCATGAAGTGCGGTTTCGTAAAGGGGATGGAAGTCTAGTTCTTCCTGATGATGCCTTTAAAGCAAATCCACAGGATAGATACGTCGGAGCGTTTAAGGATATAGCACCTGTTAAATGCGCCGGTCCTAACGCGCCGGAGGCTTTCACAATAAAAGATGTGATTGATGCTGGAAATGGTTTTTCTTTTGCTCGGAAGTTTCAGCCGTGACGACTGGCCATTGTGTGATGCTTCCACTCTCCGCTGTAGAGCCCGTCATAGGTCGGGCCTTCGCCGTTGGTCCCGATGCCCAAGAGCGAACGGAAGGCGTTAAACGGGTAGAAGCGTCGGTTAAATCGGAACGTGAACTCATTGAGGTAGGTTTGCAGGTGCTTGGGCTCGACGCGCCCGTGGTGCGTGCCTTGCAGCCACGCCTTGAGGTTCGAAAAAACAAGGTGGACGATGGGCAGAAATTCTTCGGCCACTTGGGGGCTTCCGCCCTCCACGACCGGAAGGTGTTCATAGCCGAGTGTCGGAAGCGTATTGTATCCCCGCCATGCGTCCGTGATGACCATCGCACCAGGTTCTACGGCCTGCTCTACAAAACCCGTCAGGGCCTTAGCGCCGCGATTGGGAACGATTTCCAGCCGCAGCCGGCCGGCATACCGCCCGCCGCGCCGCGCCGGGTTGTCGCCCTTCTTTGGGGCACGCTGGCGGACCTCGACGGCGGCACACACAAGCACCTGATCCTTGGGGCCGCGACCTTCGCCGCGCACCGCGCCACCGACGTAGGTTTCGTCAATCTCGACATGATCGCCGCGCGAAAGGTTGCCACCGATGCGATCACGCCCTTGGCGCACCATTCCAGCGCGGAGCTTATGCAGGATATTGAACGCGGTTTCGTACCGGCTCAGACCAAGTTGGCGCTGAAACTGGACTGCCGATATGCCCGGCGTCATGCCGGAGACGAGGTAAGCACCCCAAAACCACGTCGTCAGAGGCGTTTTGGTGTCCTGCATAACCGTCCCGCGCATCAAGCCCGTATCCCGTTGGCAAGCCCGGCAACGAAGGATGGCCGGTCGTGCGGCAAAGCGGTAGGGCTCGCCCTTTTCTTGGCAGTACGGGCACTCAAAAGTTCCATGCCAGCGGACCTGCTCAAGATAGGCCGCGCAAGCCGCATCGTCGGGGAAAAGGGCCTGAAAGCCCTTCAAAGATGCGGGGAACGCGAGATCGTCGCGTTGATGGATATCGTGGACTTGGGATGCGCTGTTCATACCCAGAATACTAGCTCAAGTAGTCTTGGGTGTCAACCGGATAAGCATGATTGATTTCTCTGACTCCGTTGGAGGGTCAGACGGCAGGAGAAGTCAGCTATCATCCCCGCATGATCTGGCTGACGGGGCAGTTGGCGCCGGACTTCAAGACGATCGCGGATTTCCGCAAGGACAATGACAAGGCCTTTCGTGAGGTCTGCCGCGAGTTCGTCGCGCTGTAACGGGCAGCGCGGTGAGCCGCGTCATCCGCCGCGAGTGCATCCGAATGTTCAAGTTGTTCCGCTCGGCATAGCTGGTCGAGATGTGCTTCGGGTCGCCACGGCAAGCCGGACATCTTCAATACCGATCAGGGTTCGCAGTTCACCGGCGCGGCCTTCACCGGCGTACTCGCCAACAACGACATTGCGATCAGC
>PLJS01000142.1:0-21797 GCA_003140315.1 Hyphomicrobiales bacterium | reverse complement strand
GGAAAATCTGTTCAGACAACCGGAGTCACCTCTGATCGAAATGCCAGCCATTTAAAAGATCAATTGCTGTTCATCTGCGCCAAAAGGCCCTTAATTAACAGGCGCAGTGAGGCATCCCAATTTGGTCGGTCAAGTAGAGCCGGGAGCGTGAGCGCGCGCCTAAGGGCATTGATGGCCTCAGGATACTCGTGCTGTTCATAGAGAAATTCGCCATAGTAAAAATTCGCATCTAGACCGTTCGGAGCATTTCTAATTGCTTCTAGGAGATAATGCCGAGCCTTTAATTTGTCCCCAAAACCAAAGGGAAATGCGGGAACGCGATAGTAAAGCACGCCAAGTATCGTCGGTGCTCCTGCATCCAGGGTCACGGGGTCGATCTTTTCAGCCCTTTCGAGAATATCGCGTGCACGCATCGCGAGCCCAAGAGCCTTAATAGGGCCGCCGCTCTCGATCGCCATCGATGCTTGCTCGCTAATGATAAATCCAATCCAAATAATCGCCTCAGGGTGGTTAGGATATCGTTTGGCAATGTCGCCGGCTTGAAGCTCGAGGATTGCGATCTGCTTTTCCTGTTCAGCGCGATCAGCGACTTGAAATTTAACACGTTCCCAATCGTGCGAGAGGCGCAGGATGTCAGCTTTCAGTGCCGAATCGTTGGCAGCTTGCACGCGATCATGTGCCCCGCCGAAGGAGAGTACGGCAATTGCGGTCATAGCCGCTATCACCTGATGATACATCGTATGCCTCCTTGCGGTTATCGCATCAAAAACAGGGCTCGTGCATATCAGTAGTGTAACATCGATGTTTGTGCCGGTGCGTCGCTGCGACATTCCTCTCGCGGGAAGGGCTGGATCCATTCCGAAACAGTGTTCAACGCCGTCGCGTTCGCTGTCCTCCTGACGCCCGCGAGCCAAATATGCGTGGCCCATCGAGCTGAGTCCCCTCTCATTTTCCGAATTGCAGATGGACGCCTGGGGCGCGCAGATCCGCCAGACGCCCCGTAACCTTTCCGAACTCAGTGTTAAACTCCATCTGAACGGGAATCATCAAGTTTCCTCGCAATAGACTAGCGAACCAAATCTTGCCTTCATAAGCTCCTTCGGTCCGACCATCACTGTTCGGAAAGCCCGCTATTGCAACGCGTTGCATATGGCAGACATGGGTCGCACCCGGGAAAGTGCGTTCAACAGACACCTCCAATTCCTCGGCGGACACGTTCGTGAAATGCAGATCGTAACGTCGTAGTCCATCGAAAACCTTAACAATGAGAGAGCATGAGTCTTGTTTGGCGAGTTGGCGCTCAATCATAAACAATGCCGTCAATTGATCGACGGTGCCCTGCATTTCCGCCTCGGTCGCTGGCACCCTTGTTCCCACTGGAGACGTCGACGCTCCGGTTACCCTTCCGTCGCGGGCGTATTGGACGCGGTTATCGGTGACAGCCCCATTTCGGCGCACTTCGCCGACATAACTTTGCGGGCGAACCACATTGTTTGCAAACACACCCGTTACCTCAGAGTGACTTGTCAGGTTAATGAACATGCTTGTGACGCCGATGCTCTCGACATCCAACGTAATTTTATAACGGTCTGATGTTTCATCCAGGATTGTTGTGTTCGTTGCAACATGAACCCCCGCAATCCCGAACATCTCGAATCGCATCTCGACGTGCTGCGGATCTGCAGCCTGAGCGGTCGACAGTACAACCAGTGGCAACGTCGCGCTTCGTGCGGCGCAACGGAAGTAACAAACCAGGTACTTGAGGAATGCTCGCAAATACTCTCTCCACCTTCCCAATAGATTATCGCCGCTCGTGTTCGTCGGACTACGGGTCCGGCGCGAACCGTCAAATGGCCTTACGTATGTGTCGCGAACAGGGGCGATACGAGGTCGACAATCGAGTCAGATTTGCGCATTCGACCACCTTACGCTCTTCGTGGTACCAGTGGGTGGGTCTCGAATAGCCGCAAAACATAAACGAGGACCTCGAGCGACAGACCGGACGGATGGCTTTCGCCGACGTGGACCGCCAACAGGCGGCTGAACGCGCCGGGATAGGCTGCCAACGCTCTCAAAACGCGTCGACGCAATCCGTCATGTCCATCCATGAGGAGTAAAAGATGCGCCATCAATCGTGGCATCAGTCCCAACTGGCGGTGGACAGCTTCATATTGCCGGAGGTCTCCGACCGCAATTGCCGTTGCGAGGGAATTTGCCTGCTGAAAGGCCATAGCAAGTCCCTGTCCTGTCACGGCATCAATCGATCCAGATGCGTCGCCCACCAGTGCTATCCGGCCTTCGGTCACGGTCGGTAATTTGACACACATCGAGATTGCACCGCGCCATGAGTCGGTTGGATTCGCATGACCCAGGCGGTTCGCAAGCGCCGGAAAAAGGGTTAGTAGATCCGAGAGGCGCAACTCGTGCGCCCGCCCGATTATGGCAACGCAGACATCGTCCGGCGATACCGGCGTGACATAGGCTTGGCAATGACTGTTCCAATACACCTCGACGAATTCGGACCACGGCCGGACTCGAAAGTGCTGACGCACTCCGATCCGACGGACACCTCTCCACACCGGCGATAGCCCGGCCCATCTACGGACCCGGGAATGGAATCCATCCGCCCCAATGATCCATCGGCAGCGCACCAAGCTGCCATTCAATTTGACCCCAATCGGATCGAGACCGTCTATCTCCGACTCCCAACGCAACGCGACACCAGCGTCGCTCGCATGTTCGACCAAGATTCGATGCAACTGTGTACGGCGTATCCCTAGGCCCCACTTGTCCCTGGAAACAAAGGACGCTTCCGCTATTCGTTCGCTGTCGAGAAAGCGGATGCCACGAAACGGAGTCCCGTGCTCGTGACTCAGCTCCACACCGAGCTGCCGCAACGCTGACACCGCATCCGGCATGAGACCTTCGCCGCAGGCCTTATCGAACGATGGCCGGCGACGATCCGCTACAGTAACCTCAAAGCCTCGTCGGCGGGCCGCGATCGCGGCCGCGAGTCCGGCCGGACCGCCACCGATAACGAAAACGTCGGTCTCCGACGGAGCAGCGAGCAAGGTTACCACCGCACCAAGATCATTTCAGAACAGAACCCCGGTCCCATTGCCAGCAGCACACCGTAGGTCCCGGATTTCGGTGCATGGTTTGTCACGACTTCCTCAAGCACAAGCAAAACCGAGACTGATGACACATTTCCGAATCGCCTCAAACAACTCCAAGAGTGCTCTAACTCGCCATTATTGAGTCTCAAGGTACTTTGAATTGTCTTCAGTATCTTCGAGCCTCCGGGGTGCATAATCCAACTGCCAATATCCGCACGACCCAGATCGTGTGTGGCCAGAAATTTGTCGACATCGTTAGCTAAGGTTCTTCTGATCAAATCTGGCAAGCGGGCAGATAGAATGATCTTGAAGCCGTTTTCAGATATATCCCAGCCCATAATATGTTCGGAGTCCGGATAGAACACCGAGCCGCAACCGATAATTTCTGGTCCCCATTGGGTCGAAGCGTGCAACCGAGCTGAAGGTCCGTTGACAGTCTCAGAGCCTCTTACAATTGCCGCGGCCGCACCATCGCCGAACAGGCCGGCGGCGATCAGGTTCGCGGTCGACAAATCGTCTTTTTGGATCGTCAGCGAACAAATTTCCACTGCCAGAATTGCGGCAGTATGGTCCGGATAGGCTTTGGTGTAATCCGCCGCCCTGCTCAAGCCGATCGCGCCCCCCGCACACCCGATCCCGAAAATAGGCGTGCGCTTAATATCGGACCGCAAACTCATACGATTGATCAGACGCGCATCCAATGAAGGACTTGCAATACCCGTGACCGAGACCACGAATAGCGCATTCAAATCGCTTCGCGAAACCTCCGCGCGATCGAGTGCTGCATCAATTGCGCGGACTCCCAATTCTTCTGCCGCTTCGAGCCACGCGGCGTTAGTTTCACCCCAAGACTTGAATTGCAGATACCTCTCGGGTGAAAAGGCACCATACCGAAAATCAACGCCGACCCGAGAGTGCAATTGTTCTAAAAATTCCGGGCTTTTGAGTTTGTCCTTCCAATAATTGGCAAAGTATGCTGTGACAACTTCCTGTGGATATCCGTGCTTTGGCATCGCACTCGCTACGCCCGCAATCCTCATTGTCGGCGCCCGACTTTGTCACAGCGCATGCTCCCACCAGTCATCAAATGCTCGTCAAAGACGCGGCCCGTACCGTCAGGGCTGCTCACAGCACTTCAGTGCATGACATAACGTTACTGGTCCAATTGTTCAACGCACATTGTATCACGATTGGCGGATCTGCAATCATATTGATGTGAACGCGCGTTGTGCGATACCGAGCGCCTCCAACCAGAAGCTGCTTGAAGTGTGCATCGTTTCCACGACGTCGGCCGCAGCCGCGACAAACCTATCTAGCTGCCCGTCTTCTATCATAAGCGGCGGCGATATCTTTAGTACCATGAAATTGTTACCGCATACCTGAGTCAATATTCCATGGTTCCGAAACATACGTGCGACCAGAAGTTGACCGAAAACTGCGGAATGGATTGCGGCTAAGGACTCGAATGGTATTCGCAATTTCAAGGAACGCGGCGCTTTGAACTCTATAGCGTTGAGTAGTCCGACGCCTCGGATCTCAGAAATCATTTCATATTTTGCTATTCGATCAATGAGCCTGCGGCGCAAGTACTCTCCGGCTTTGGTGGCGCGGTGCCCTAGGCGTTCGTCGTCTAGAACCTTGAGGGTTGCAAGGCCGGCGCGCATCGCTAGGCTGTTCTCACCAAATGTCGAGGTATGGACAAGCGCGCGCTTCAAGGAGCTATAAACCGAACTGAATATAGCATCCGACATCAACACTGCGCTGCATGGGATCAACCCGCCACTTAGTGCTTTGGCTAAAACCACCATGTCGGGCTCGACACCAAAGTGTTGGGCCGCCAGGAACGGACCGGTCCTGTATAGGCCGGTCTGCACTTCATCGAGGACAAAGAGGGTCTGGTAGCGACGGCACAGCGCCTGAACGGTGGAAAGATAGTCCGTCGACGGCACGATGACACCGCCCTCCCCCTGGATCGGTTCGAGTATAATAGCGGCAAACGTTTTGCTCGCGAGCTTTCGCTCCAATTCGTCGGTGTTGCCATAGGGTATAAACTCAGTGCTGGGCAGCAACAATCCGAAACCACTCCGCCAAAACGGATTCGACATCAAAGAGAGCGCACCGCACGTAAGGCCGTGAAACCCGTCCGACGCACATAAGATCCCGGCACGTCTGGTATGCGCACGGGCGAATTTGATGGCAGCCTCTACACCCTCACTGCCCGAGCTTCCAAAAAATACCTTGTTTAAGCGTCCGCCGGCAAGTTCGCAAAGCCTCGCCGCGAGCGTCCCGGCGAGCTCTGCGACGTGGCTTTGAAGCATCGCAGGGCCGGACTTATCGATCTCGTCTTTGACGGCCGCAACAACCTGGGGATGATTGTGCCCGACATTGTGGACGCAATAGCCGGAATTGAAATCCAGAACGACGCGGCCATCCGTTGTGTGCAGTTCCGCTCCATTGCATCGCACATAGCCAACGTTCATCTGCAAGACGTCGAGCAATCTGACCCATTGCGGGTTGACGTGACGCTCGTAGAGGCTCAAGCCGTTGTCGTCCACGCGCGCAGACTGAAACATGGAGTTCTCTTCAGTTGCCGAAGTGAGGCCGCTTCCAGCCAGGAGCGTCACCTGCACTGCTGCCTGAGATGGCGGCGACGGCGCTTTTGCATCCGTCGTAGCCGATCAGCGTCCCGATTACCTTTATCGTTCGGGAGCCTGAGCGGTTGCTGCATAGGTTGCAGCATCGTTCAGTTGCCAATCGTAAGAGTCGGCGGAGACGGTCTCAAATGGTGCCAGCATTTTCGTCGTTGCTGGATTTGCATGGCGGCGGATGTGACCGAGAACGCTCTTCCAGTTGCCACCAAAGTCCTCCTGGTACCAACGGTACAGTGACGAGACCATTAGACCACCGGCTTGGACGCGAACGCCGCGGGGATGGTTGACGTACAGCCGCGCACCGTGGTCCAGCATGATCTGCAAACTTGCGGCAGTAAACGGCGTCGGCATGAGTGTCGGACACCCGATCGACGCGCAGTTGACAGCATAATGAATGCGGTTGTCGCTGAACAGCGGCCGCAAGATACGGTGCTCGATATCATCTAGTCCGAGAGCTTCGCCGTCGACCTTCATTAGCTTTGCCCGCCAGGGCCCCGAACCACCGGTCAGGAAATCCGGAACAATCGAGCCGCCAAGGGAGATTTCGCGGATCGATTTGATCGGATAGTGGTCGAGCACAGTTTTAACTGTGAGCGCGTTGTAGACATTGATCCAATAAGCGAATTGCTCCATTTGATTTAGCGCCCGCACTGACACCTTCGCCATGTCGTCGAGATACCGACTCAACGCCTCTCGATCGACTGGCGATGCTTCGGCATAGCGCAATCGATTGACCCCATCCGGCTCGCTCACGACGTAGCGGACCAAGAAATTGCCCCAGGCCTTATGGTCGACGACGAGGCGCGAGTTCGGGTCGTTCTCTGCCCATGTCTGCCAAAGCTGCGCGGCTGGCGCCGATACCCCAGCTCTCGAGGCACGCAAGGTTGCGATCAACGCAACACTGCCGCCAAGTACTGATCGGCGCAGGATAGGCGTCATCAAACAGTCTCTCTGTTCTTCCTAACTCAAGGAAACCCGGCTCAATCCAGTGCCTAGGGCTGGAAGCATCACTGCCCGCCGCTCACCCGCGGCCATCAGATGGCTGGATCTCAAACCGTCGCTCGATCAGATCTGCATCGTCGAATTGACGTCTCCCCACTAACGCGGTGGCGTGCCGTCCCCATTCTCTCATAGCGCCTGCATTTTCGATGCCCAACGGCCAGGTTACCAGCCGCTCACCGCGATCGGTGCCGGGCACGATGCCATTCGGCCCAAAAGCGCTTCGTGTGCCATTAGCGGTCGGAAGGGTTCGCAGGATGCCGTCATCGGCCATCGCGTAATTCACACTATGGCCGCCGGGGTCCGGTCGAATATCGATGAGGTAATGGCTTCGGGTCGTCAACCGCAGCAGAACGCGCTGCGACGCTTCGATCTCAGGCATCGTTCGAGGTACAAATGCCCATTCGACCAGAGGATCCGGGGGTGGTATCTGCTTGACGCGCGGGGTGGGGAAGAACATGTGGTAGCAGCCACACAGGTGAATGGAATCGTAGACGAGCGGGCGGCCAGACTGATCCAGCGTTACGCGAAATGCGATTCCGTCGAGCCTTCCCGACAGCGGATCCAACGGGTTGTTCTGAGGACGCTCAGGGAACCAGATCATGTAAACCAGTTGCACGAGCGTGCGACTGCCATAGCGCGTAAACGCGAGCCGACGATATGCGGTCGGACGCGAGACGTCTGCCTCGGGTGTCTCGCCTGCTCCCCATCGCAGCGGCCCGAACTTATCGTACTCACCTGTGGTTTCGATCTCGAATACCGGAGCAAATGCCGTAAATAAGATTTCGCGGTCGCGATCGCTGAACTGGGGGATGCCTAGCGGGTCTTTTTTTGAATTGGCAACAATCGCGACAATACGCCGGGCCGGCACGGCGTTGTCTGGCGGCTGATACCGAATGAGATTCTGTTGCTCGACGCCCCCCGCTTCCGACTGCTTGAACATTGCGGTCGCTTCGTTCTGCCACCTCTTGGCAAATTCAAAAAACGCCACGCTGACCGCAGGGTAGATGCCGACGGTGCGCTTCCAATCGGCATAATCATCAGGAACATGTGCGCGCTCGACCAACACACGCTGCCGCGAAGCGCTGCCCGCATCGACCGAAATCAACGAGGCTGCGCATTGATTGGTTCGTGCTTCCGCTTCCGACCATGCGTTCGCTCCCAGTTGCCCCAGCAGTGGTGGAGCGAGGTTCTTGAGTTCGTAACTACGGGCACGCAAGTCGAGATCTCTCAAATGTTTTTCCCAAACAGTAAACGCATTTGAATCATCCCGAACCTGCTCGCGAAACGACGCCAGGAAGCGGTTGACTCGAAGATATGGGAATCCGGGGACCTGATATGCCTCAGCGTCCCGTACACCCGCCTGGTCCGTGATTTCATCTAATTTCTTGAACCAATCAATACACTCTTTGATGTTCGCCGCTTGGGGCCCCGGGTCAAGCTGTATAGGCTGATCGAGTGCAGAGCAGCTTACCGCTGAAATCATGATAGCCCCCGATAGTAGCAAGTCGAGGAAACGCCTTTGATTCCCCATATAATTTTTTAGGTACATCCCCATGGTCCTAAATTGCCGGATGATTTTTCACTCAGCGTGAACAAGCATAGAACGACACCCGCCAAGTTTCGTGGGCATCTGGAGTGGCGAACTATCAAGACCTGATATCGAAATGATTGACTGCGAACTTGCTTCCCGAAAAACGCCGCCTTCCAGCGGCCACGGCTTCAGCGAATAGGGGCCAGCATAGCTTCGCCACGCTCGCGGATGCCCCGTCAAGAGAGGAGTCATTTCAGGCTAAAGTCCCACCCCAGCTTGGCGCTGCATGGACCAGATCATGATGATCTAATTGAGGCGCGGAGCCGCAAATCTCACAAGGCTGCAATGTGCGCGCCGGACGCCGCACCGTAGTCTGGCACCGCTGCGCGACCTCGTGTACGAGTATCCGACAACGGTTCTATGCAGTCTTCACTAGCCGCTCCTGGCCGAACCAGAAGCGACTCTCGTAATCCGACTGTCAGCCGAGTCGGTGTCCTGAGACTGCATCTTCTGAAGTCCTCGATAGTGACCACACTTTCCCCTTAGTTTAGGCGATCTTGGCCCCGAAGAAGCGAGTCCGCGGCGCCTTCAAATGGCGGCGCAAACGGGTCCATCGGAGCGAACGCCTCGATATACGCGGCCCTCCGGCACTTGGACCACTTTTGCCTAGCTGCGGAACCGGAGCTTCACGCCTGTGCCTGCTCGTTCCGACCCGACCACCACGCCCGCTGCCGCCGGATTTCGGCTCGTGCGGTTCCTCCCGCTCGTCGTCATCGCAGTGATCAGCGTAACCGTGATCACCATGGGCTGGCACAAACAATTGTCCTTTGTCGCGCTCGTCGATCGCCGGGACGCCATCGACGCCTTCGTGGCGGAGCACCGGATTGCAGCACTCGCGTCATTCGCCGGAACTTACGCCCTTGCGGTTGCCTTCTCGCTGCCTGGGGCGGCTTTTCTGACAATCTGCTGCGGGTTCGTCTTCGGCACACTCGTCGGCGGCATGGTAGCAATTGTTGGGGCAACGGTTGGCGCAACAGTCATTTTTCTGATCGCCAGGAGCGCACTCGGAGGCTGGCTTGTCCGCCGCGCTGGGCCGCGCACGGAAAGTCTCGCCGCAGGCTTTTGCGCCGATGCGTTCAATTATCTTCTGTTCTTGCGCCTCGTGCCCGTCTTCCCGTTCTGGCTGGTCAATCTGGTGCCGGCCCTGTGCGGTGTCGGCCTCGCCACCTTTGTTGCGGCAACCGCTCTTGGCATCATTCCCGGGACCTTCGCATTCGCGTTCTTCGGTGCCGGGCTTGACAGCGCGATCGCGGTTCAGGCGGCAGCCTATCACGCCTGCCTTTCGGCCGAAGGCTCGGATTGCCGCCTCAATTTCGACCCCGGCGCAGCCGCGACACCTTCGCTAATCGCCGGCCTAGTCGCGCTCGGCGCTCTCGCGCTTGTGCCCATCGTAGTCAAGTGGTTCAAAGCGTCGCGCGCTAAATCGGAATTTTTGGACAATCACTGAGGTCCTAGCCGACATGCGCGAAATTTCTCGACAACGGCTTCTCCGATCCCCCTACCGTCTCCCAGTGAACGGGGATGACTGGTCTCGATTCCAAGGCGTGAAAGTGGGCGCGATGCCCCCAAATCGGGTGTTGAATGGCTGAGACGCTGCGATTCGATGGCCCCGCTCTCGTGTTCGGCGGGCCCTACAGCAATTTGCAGGCCACGACCGCCGTTCTGGCCGAGGCGGGGCGCCTTGGGATTCCGCCCGAGCGAATCATCTGCACTGGCGACCTCGTCGCTTATTGCGGCGATCCCAATGCCACTATCGAACTGGTGCGGCGCTCCGATATTCACGTCGTCATGGGCAATTGTGACGAACAGCTTGCGCGGGACGCGCAGGATTGCGGTTGCGGTTTCCTGCGCTTGCTTGAAAGTGAGAAACTGCGGCGTAGCCAGCCGCGCTACGCGCGAGCCACAGCAGGATCACGTTGCATCCGCTGTACGGCCTGTTCGTGACGGCATTTTGCGGGACATTCTGCCCAGCAGTTGCCGACCATGGCTTCACCCAAGGCACGGCGCCATAGTCGGAAGCTCGTGCGGCAAGTGATCCGCGGCGAGCGGAATGACGTCTTTCGGGTTCGTCAGAGCTCTCTTGAGGCACACCTGCCTTGGCTGGACGCGGAAAGGGCGGCGGGCTGCCGCAAAGGCGCCGAACTCTGGCGGCGTCTCAAAGCGCGGGGCTTCCGCGGTTCACTCCGTGTCGTGGGCGAATGGGCTACACGGCGACGCCGCGCTGAAAGGGCTGATACTGAGAACCTGCAGCGCGTCCCGTCGGCCAGAACCATCGCACGGCTGGTGACGATCGGGAGGGACACACCTTCGAAGGCGGAAACAGTCACCATCGCGGCGATCGAGGCCGGCGTTCCAGCGCTTGTCGAGGCTCGCGAAGTCATCACCGCATTCCATGCCATGATCCGGCGCAAGGCCACGTCCGAACTCAACCCGTGGATAGAGCGGGCGCGCGCGAGCATCGTTGCGTCATTTGCCAACGGCGTGATCAAGGACGAGGCCGCGGTGCGCGCTGCGATCGCGCTGCCATGGTCCAACGGCCAGACCGAAGGCCAAATCACAAAGCTAAAGCTCGTGAAGCGCCAGATGTACGGAAGGGCGAAAATCGATCTTCTTCAAGCCAGACTAATCGGCGCCGCGTTCCTCGGCTTAGCTTATCGGTGATGTCGGTGATGTCGTGGGCTTCGATCTCGCTGAGCTGCCTACGCCCCAGCTTCGGCAAGAAGTGTTTGCGGATGAGTCGCTTCAGTTCGTAGACCGTCTTCGGCCGCAAGTTGGCGCAGTGCGTTTCTTCGAATGTACCAAGTGCTTCCGAAAACGTCTTTGTCCTGGGTCGGTGCTGGCCGAGAGTGCGCTCTGCGAGTTTCAGCCGTGCGATCTCCCGCGCCTCCCGGAGAGAGATGACGGGGTAATTTCCAAGCTTCACCCTCTGTCGCTCTTCACCTACCAAAAGCGTCCACGTCATCGTACCGCCCGGGCTCACTCGCAGACCGAACGATTTCAGGCCTCTGTCCCAGTACATGACCTGAGACGCGGAGGGCTTGAGGCTCCTAATTGTCAGATCGTTTAGGCTCACTATAGGCACAGAAAACCTCCATGCTGTGAGGAACTGCCATGTAGCAGTATACCCGATTAAATATCTGAAGAATAACGATTTTTACGCGATAAACGTAACGTATGAGAAGCTATGTTTTCCTAGTAATTCGGTCTATGGAACCGGAGGTCGGTGGTTCGAGCCCACCCAGCTGTACCACCAACGAAATCAATGTCTTAGGCATACGTCCGGCTCGCCTAGACGGCGCGATACAGACGACACAGTCGCAACATCCGCCGGAAACAGGCCTGGGCTACTGCTCCCGACATCGAAGTCGCGGGAGCGCCCCATGGACAACCATTCCCTGATCAACGCGAGCGGCCATACCCACGCGAAGATCGCGCTCCTCGCATTCGCCGTGTCGATGATCTTCGTGGCGGCTGTCTCTGGCGTCGGGAGCGGCAAATCCGACATCACGGGCGCGCGCGTCTACGGTCCGATCGTCAAGGCGAGCCCTGCGATCAGCGTCGCCGGAAGCAACACGTCCTTTATTCGCTGATCACGCCTTCCGCTCGGCCACGAACCGCGCCGCTAGAGCGCCTGATTCCACAGCTCCGGAATCAACTCGTATCCGCTGTCGGATCGGCGGGCGAGATTCAGGAAGCCCGGAAAATGCATGTGCATGCCGGCCACGAGCAGGCGGTCGGTTGCCACCATGTCGAACGTCCGCTTGCGCGTCGCGATAGCAGCCTGCCCGTCCGTATCAGGCTCCATGAAAACGTCGGGTCGGCGCGTCTGGATGTCGGGGATGTGGACGATGTCGCCCCAGATCAGAAGCTGCTCGCCCTTCGATGCGATCAGATAACCCGTATGGCCGGGCGTATGCCCAGGCAGCGGCATCGCGGTAACGCCCGGAAAAACCTCGCCGCGCGCGTCGCGGCGCCGCTTCTGATACGGCTTGATCTGCTCGCGCGCCGACTGGAAGAAGCGCATCTTCTGTCGCTCCGTCGCGCGCGCCATCGCGGTATCGTCATGCCAGTGATCGACGTCGCGCTCCGAAACTACAAGCTCAACATACGGAAACTTCGCGACGCCGTTGTCGTCGGTCAGTCCGTTCGAATGATCCGGATGCATGTGGGTGAGCAGAATCGTGTCGATCGCCTTCGTGTCGATGTCGGCAGCGGCAAGATGTGTCGGCATGTGGCCGAGCGTCGGGCCCATGCTGTTGCCCGACCCGGTATCGACCAAGGCCATGCGGCCGGCCGAATGGACGACGAAGCTGTTGATCGAGACGCGCGGCGGCGCTGGACGATACGTGTCCTTGAGAATGCGCTCTGCGTCCTGCGGTTCGATATTGCGCATGAAATCGTAGAACGCGTCGAGGTAGCCGTCGCTGATCGCCGTCACCACAATGTCGCCGATCCGCCGCCGGTAGACGCCGGGAATCTGTCCGCTTGGCGTCTTGGACGTCGTCATGTCTTCCGCTCCGCCACGAACCGCGCCGCCATCTTGAGCACGTCCGCGTCTCGCCCGAAGACGCTGAGCGCCTGTTCGGCCTCATCGACCAACGCTTGCAGCCGCGACTTCGCCTGAGCGAGGCCGAGCACGCTCACGAACGTTCCCTTATTCACGGCAGCATCCTTGCCGGTCGCCTTGCCGACGGTCGCGGCGTCGCCTTCCACGTCGAGCAGGTCGTCGGCGATCTGGAACGCCTCGCCGAGCGCCGATCCGTAGCGGTCAAGCGCGTCGCGCTCTTTCGCCGTGGCTTCGCCGAGGATCGCGCCCGCCAGGCACCCGAAGCGCAGCAGCGCGCCGGTCTTCATGCTTTGCAGCAGCTTCACGTCGGTCGCGCCGAGCCTCTCGGTCTTGCCGTCGAACCGGCCCTCGGCCGCGAGATCGAGCATCTGCCCGCCGACCATGCCGCCGAGCCCCGCGCCGCGCGCGAGCGCGAGCACGAGTTCTGCGCGCACCGCTGAACTTGGATGCGTCTCGGGCCGCGCCAGGATGTCGAATGCCAGTGTCAATAGCCCGTCGCCCGCCAGGATCGCGGTCGCCTCGTCGAACTTCTTGTGCGCGGTCGGCCGGCCGCGGCGCAAATCGTCATTGTCCATGGCCGGCAGGTCGTCATGCGCGAGCGAATAACAGTGCACGCATTCAAGCGCCGCCCCCGCCATCAGCGCGCGCTCGCGCGGCGCCTTGAACAGCGCCGCCGTCTCGACCGCCAGAAAGGGCCGCAGCCGTTTGCCGCCGCCGAGCGCCACATAGCGCATCGCATCCATCAGGCGCTGCGGGCGCGCAAGCTCTTCGGCCAGCGGCGCCGGCCCGAGCAGGCGGTCGAGCAGGCTCTCGGTGTCGGCCGCGATCTGATCGAGCCGCTGCCGGAACAGGCTCTGCGCGTTCGTGGCGTCGTTCATGCGGGCGAAGTCACCAGTTCGGGGAGTGCTGGGCAAGCGGAATGCGGGGCCGTCGTTAATCGCGAAGTCGTATGGCATCGCGGCGCCTGCCGCAACCGCCGCGCCGGCGGTTTGACCGGCGGCCGCCGCGCGCTATGGTCATGGCTCCATGATCACTTTGACGCTCGCAGCGGCCGCGCTCGCGGTCTGGTTCTATCTTGTGTTTGCGCATGGCGGCTTCTGGCTATGCCGTGAGCGCGACGACGTGCAGTCTCCGTCGCCCGCCGCATGGCCGTCGGTCACGATCGTCGTCCCGGCGCGGAACGAGGCGGCCGGCATCGCCGCAAGCATTTCATCGTTGCTCGGGCAGGATTATCCCGCGCTGTCGATCGTGCTGGTGGACGACGACAGCGACGACGATACCGCCGCCGTTGCGCGCGAGGCCGCCGCGGCACTTGGCACCGCCGATCGCCTCACGATCGTGACCGGCCACTCTCTGCCCGCGGGATGGACCGGCAAGCTCTGGGCCGTGAAGCAGGGCATCGAGGCGGCCGCCGCGACGTCTCCGAAATATCTGCTGCTGACCGACGCGGATATCGTGCATGCGCCCGATATCGTGCGCTGGCTCGTCTCTCATGCGGAAGCCCAAGGTCTCGTCCTCGCCTCGCTCACTGCCAAATGGCGCTGCGCCAATCTCGCGGAGCGCGTGCACATTCCGGCATTCATCTTCTTTTTCCAGATGCTCTACCCATTCCGTTGGGTGAACCGGCCGGCCGACAAAACGGCCGGCGCCGCCGGTGGCTGCATGCTGGTGCGCGCCGACGCGCTCCAGGCGGCAGGCGGCATCGATGTGATCCGCGACGCGCTGATCGACGACTGCGCGCTCGCAACCGCGCTCAAACGGCAAGGGGCGATCTGGCTCGGTCTGACCGAGCGCGTGCACAGCATCCGCCCGTACGCGAGCTGGAGCGATATCCGCCGCATGGTGGCGCGCTCGGCCTATGCGCAGCTCCATTATTCGCCGCTCCGGCTCATCGGAACGGTCGCCGGCATGACGCTCACCTATCTGGTGCCGCCCTATCTGACGCTGTTCGCCACAGGTTGGGCCCAAGCCTTTGGAATCGTTGCGTGGTTGCTGATGGCGCTGGTGTTCCAGCCGACGCTCAGGTTCTACCGGATGTCGCCCTTGTGGGGTCTTGCCCTGCCCGCTATCACTTTCCTCTACGTGCTCTACACGCTGGATTCCGCTTACCAATACGCGGCCGGCAGGGGCGGGGCCTGGAAGGGTCGCGCGCAGGCGAAGGCATCCCGATCGACATGACGACGGCTGCAGAATTACGGTCCGGCAAAGGACATCGGGACGAGAATTTCCCGGTGGCCTCATGGCTGATCGACGCGCGGAATCGCGGCGCGATCCTCGTGTTCTATGAATTCGTGCGTGTCGCCGACGACATCGCCGATCACACGTCCTTGAGCGAGCGCGACAAGCTCGATCAGCTCGATCGTCTTGAAAGGAATCTTCTCGGGCAGGGCGACGACAATCGCGAGGCGGTCGCGCTGCGCGCGACGCTGAGCGAACGTTCGCTCTCGCCGCGCCACGCGCAGGATCTGTTGACGGCGTTCCGCCTCGACGTGACTAAGCTGCGCTACAAGGACTGGGACGATCTGATCTCCTATTGCGCCTATTCGGCGATGCCGGTCGGCCGTTTCGTCCTCGACGTCCACGGCGAAAGCCGCGCAACCTGGCCGGCGAATGACGCGCTCTGTGCCGCGCTGCAGATCAACAATCATCTGCAGGACTGCGGCAAGGATTTTCGCGATCTCAACCGCGTCTATATTCCGCTTGACGCCTTCGCGACGGCGGGCGCAGCGGTCGAGGATCTGGGCAAAGACCATGCCTCGCCCGCGCTGCTGACCTGCATCCGTCAGGTTGCGGCGCGCAACGCCGTATTGCTGCGCGAGAGCGATCCTTTCGCGGCGCAGATCGAGAACACGCGGCTCGCGCACGAAGTAGCCGTGATCCACACCTATGCGCGCCGCATCGTCGCCATGCTGCAGGCGCGCGATCCGCTGAGCGAGCGGGTGCATCTCTCCAAGGCCGAGTTCGCGCTGCATGGGCTGACCGCCGTTCTGGTCAATGCGTTGCGCCGCATTGGGCGGGCGAGCCCTGCGCGCAAACCTCAGGACGCGCGGGGCTGAGCGTGGCTGTCGCCGAGACCCACGATAGTGCCGCCCGGCGCGCCTCCGGCAGTTCGTTCTATGCCGCCATGCGCATCATGCCGCGCGCGCAACGCGAGGCCATGTTCGAGATCTATTCGTTCTGTCGCCGCGTGGACGACATCGCGGATTCGCCGGGACCGCGCGACCAGCGCCTCGACCAGTTGAAGCTGTGGCGCGCCGACATCGACGCGCTCTATTCGGGCAGCGCGGTCTCGCGTGCGCGCGGCTTGGCAGTGCCGATCCGCAATTTCGGGCTCAAGCGCGAGGATTTCCATGCCGTGATCGACGGCATGGAGATGGACGTGGTCGACGACATCCGCGGCCCCGCCTGGATCAAGCTCGATGCCTATTGCGACCGCGTCGCGAGCGCCGTTGGGCGTCTGTCGGTCCGCATCTTCGGCATGGAGGAGAAGGCCGGCATCACGCTCGCGCACCACCTCGGGCGCGCCCTGCAATTGACCAACATCCTGCGCGACATCGACGAGGACGCCGAGGTGGGACGTCTCTATCTGCCGCGCGAGGCGCTGCAGCAGGCCGGCATCAACAGCATCGATCCGGCGACCGTGATCGCGCATCCCGCGCTCGATGCGGCTTGCAGCCAAGTGATCGAGCGCGTGCGCATGCATTTCGCGGAGGCCGACAAGATCATGGCGCGCTCGCCGCGCCGCGCCGTGCGCGCACCGCGTATTATGTCGGCGGCCTACCAGGCGATCCTTGGCAAGCTCGTCGCGCGCGGCTTCGCAAGCCCGCGCCGGCCCGTAAAGGTGAGCAAGCCGCTTTTGATCCTGACAATTCTGCGTTACGCGTTCATCTGATGCCGCGCACGATCCACGTCATCGGCGCCGGCCTTGCCGGCCTCGCCGCCGCGGTCCGCCTCTCGGGACAAGGCGAGCGCGTTGTCGTGCACGAGGCGTTGCAGCAAGCCGGCGGGCGCTGCCGCTCATACTACGATGCGGCGACCGGACTGGTGATCGACAACGGCAATCATCTGCTGCTGTCCGGCAATCGCGCCGCGCTTTCCTACCTGCGCACGCTCGGGTCGGATGCTGGTCTCGTGGGCCCCGCGAGCGCCGACTTCCCCTTCATCGATTTGGCGAGCGGCGAACGCTGGACGGTCAAAATTAACGACGGCCGCGTGCCATGGTGGATATTCGACGCGAGCCGCCGCATCCCCGGCACGACATTTTCGGATTACCTCACCTTCGCACCGCTGCTGTGGGCTTCGAGAGAAAAGACCGTCGGCGAGGTGATGTCCTGCGGCGGACCGGTGTATCAACGGCTCGGTCATCCGCTGTTGCTCGCCGCACTGAATATCGATCCGCCGCAAGGGTCCGCCGCGCTCGCGGGTGCCATCGTCCGCGAGACGCTGCTCGCCGGCGGACGCGCGTGCCGGCCGTTGATCGCGCACGGCCTGACCGAGGTGTTTGTCGATCCGGCGCTGCGCTTGCTGAAGGAGCGCGGCTCGCAAGTTCACTTCGGCCATCAACTGCGTGCGTTCGGCTTTGGCGACGGGATGGTCGAGGCGCTCGACTTCGGCACCGAGCGTGTGGCGCTCGATCCGGACGACGCCGTCATCCTTGCCGTGCCGCCCTGGATCGCGCCGTCGCTGCTTCCCGGCGTGTCCGTGCCATCGGACTATCGCGCGATCGTCAACGCGCATTTCCGCAACGATCCGCCCGCGGATTTCCCGCGCATGATCGGCGTGCTCAATGCGACGGTCGAATGGATCTTCGCGTTCTCAAATCGTCTGTCGGTCACCATCAGCGGCGCCGACCGCCTGCTGGATGCGCCGCGCGAGGAGCTTGCGACGACGATCTGGCGCGAGGTCGCGCAAGTTGCCGGGCTTCCCGGCGACTTGCCGCCGTGGCAGATCGTGCGCGAGCGCCGCGCGACCTTCGCGGCGACGCCGGCGGAGAACGCCAAGCGCCCAGCGCCGAAGACCGCGTGGCGCAACCTTCATCTCGCGGGCGACTGGACCAACACGGGCTTGCCCGCGACCATCGAAGGTGCCATTCGATCCGGCGATCGCGCCGCCGAACTGGTTTGAATCCATAACCCGCATGACGACCGACGCAACCGCGTTTTCGCCGGCTCCCGCGCGCCGCGATGTCGATCCGGCGATCGAGCAAAGCATCCGCGCCGCGACCGATGCGATTCTGGCCGACCAGAAGCCGGACGGGCATTGGGTCTACGAGCTCGAAGCCGATGCCACCATCCCAGCCGAATACGTGCTGATGGTGCATTACTTCGGCGAGTCCGCGAATGCCGAGCTCGAGCGCAAGATCGGTGTCTATCTGCGCCGCATCCAGGGCGCGCATGGCGGCTGGCCGCTGTTTCATGACGGCGACTTCGACATGAGCGCGAGCGTGAAGGCCTACTTCGCGCTGAAGATGACCGGCGAGGACACCGACGCGCCGCACATGAGGCGCGCGCGCGAGGCGATCCTGGCACGCGGCGGCGCGGTGAAGTGCAACGTGTTCACCCGCGCGCTGCTCTCGCTCTACGGCGTGATCCCCTGGAAGAGCGTGCCGGTGATGCCGGTCGAGATCATGCTGCTGCCGAAGTGGTTCCCGTTCCACATCGACAAGATCTCGTATTGGGCGCGCACCGTGATCGTGCCGCTGTTGGTGCTCCAGGCGCTCAAGCCCCGCGCGCAGAACATGCGCGGCGTGACGATCGATGAGCTTTTCCACGAGCCGCCGTCGACGGTCGGCGCGCCCGCCAAGGCGCCGCATCAGAAATGGGTCTGGTTTCTCGGCTTCCGCGGAATCGATATCGTGCTGCGCGCGCTCGAACCGGTGATGTCGAAGGGCTTGCGCAACCGCGCGATCGACAAATGTATCGCCTGGGTGACCGAACGCCTCAACGGCATCGACGGGCTCGGCGCGATCTATCCGGCCATGGAAAATGCCGCGAAGATGTACGCGGTGCTTGGGTTTCCGCCGGATCATCCCCACCGCGCGATTGCGCGCGCCTCGCTCGACAAGCTCTTGATCGTCAAGGACGACGAGGCTTATTGCCAGCCCTGCGTCTCGCCGGTGTGGGACACCGCGCTCGTCTGCCACGCGCTGCTCGAAGCCGGCGATGGGAAGGCCGTCGCCGCCGCCAACAAGGGCCTCGATTGGCTCAAGCCCTTGCAGGTGCTCGACGTGAAGGGCGACTGGATCGAGCAGCGCCCGGACGTGCGTCCCGGCGGCTGGGCGTTCCAGTACAACAACGCGCACTATCCCGATCTCGACGACGCCGCGGTCGTGGTGATGGCGATGGATCGGGCGCGCCAAAATCGCGGCGCGGAGTTCGACCAGTCGATCGCGCGCGGGCGCGAATGGGTGGAGGGATTGCAGAGTCGCGACGGCGGCTGGGGGGCGTTCGACGCCGACAACGACTATCACTATCTCAACAATATTCCGTTCGCCGACCACGGCGCGCTGCTCGATCCGCCGACCGCGGACCTGACCGCGCGTTGCCTCTCGATGCTCGCGCAGCTCGGCGAGAAGCCCGCGACCTGCAAGCCGATGCGCGATGCGATCGAGTGGCTCAAGCGCGATCAGCAACCCGAAGGAAGCTGGTACGGCCGCTGGGGCATGAATTACATCTATGGAACCTGGTCGACGCTGTGCGCGCTCAACGCCGCGGGCGTCGATCAAGGCGCGCCGGAAATCTGCAAGGCGGCCGGCTGGCTGGTGTCCATCCAGAACCAGGATGGCGGCTGGGGCGAGGATGGAACCAGCTACAGACTGGACTACCACGGCTACGAGCGTGCCCCGAGCACCGCGTCACAAACGGCATGGGCCTTGCTTGGTCTGATGGCGGCAGGTGAGGTAGATCATGCGGCTGTTGGACGCGGAGTAGAATATCTTGCTCGGAATCAAGGCAGTGACGGCCTATGGGCTGAGCAACGATACACAGCTACTGGGTTTCCCAGGGTGTTCTATCTGCGTTATCACGGGTATCCTCGATTCTTTCCGCTTTGGGCGATGGCGCGCTATCGTAACCTGAAGAATGGGAATAGCCGGGTGGTGCCCTTCGGAATGTAGGCCGGGGGATTGGGCGGGGGCCTGATGATCGTTGTCGTCGGAATGGAATTCGAGGCGCGCATTGCGTCGGGCCTTGGCGTGCCGGTGATCTGCGGCGGGGACGGCAAGAACCTTCCGGCGTCGCTCGCCCGCGCCATGGCGGCGGGATGTGGCGGCCTCATCAGTTTCGGCGTGGCCGGTGGGCTCTCGCCTCACCTCAGGCCGGGCCAATGCGTGATCGGCTCCGCGATCCTCGACGGCGGCGAACGCCGCCCGACCGATCAGCGCTGGGCCCAGCGCTTGTTGCGCATCCTCCCTGGCGCGGTGCATGGACCGATCCTTGGCGTACGCGAGCCAGTCGCCCATGCGGCGGAGAAGCGCGCCCTGCATGAGGAGACCGGCGCAGTCGCGGTCGATATGGAATCCCATGTGGTCGCACGCGCGGCCGCGCAGCACGGGGTTCCGGTCGCGGCCATCCGCGTGGTGGTCGACCCGGTCGAGCGGACAATCCCGCGCTCGGCGCTCGCCGGCGCGCGTCCCGACGGCACCATCGATCCTCTGGCCGTGATCCGGTCGCTCGTCCGCAATCCGCGCGACCTCATCGGGCTTGTGCGGATGGCGGTCGACACGCGTGCCGCGCGCGCGACGCTGGTGCGCGGTGGCGCGCTGCTCGGACCGGTCCTCGGGCTTGTGGAAACGGGCCGCGCGTGGCCCGGCATGGACTTGGCGATCGACGAAGAACTGGCACCGCAGACGGACGGTTGAGACCTCGACCGCCCTTCAATCGTTTCAGAATTTTGGAGCGCGCTTATTCCGCGGCGGTGAGGTGCTGCGAGCCTTGCTCGGCGGCGGCTTGCTGCGCGGCGAGTTTCGCGGCCGCCTTGCGCGCCTTTTCGGCGTTGATCTCGGTCAACGTCTTTTCCACCTGCTTGGCGAAATTGTATTGCGCGGGCCGCTGGTTCGCGAGCGAGATTTCCGGCGCCATCGGGCCTTCGGTCTTCACGCCGAACAGCGCAATCTTGAGCGCCTTGAGCGGATGGCTGATGGTCATGTCGGCGGCGGTCGGCTCATAGCCGCAATGCGCCATGCAGTTCGCGCATTTTTCGTAGGCGCCGGTGCCGTAGCTGTCCCAGTCGGTATCTTCCATCAGCTCCGCGAAGGTCTGCACATAGCCTTCGCCGAGCAGATAGCAGGGCTTCTGCCAGCCGAAGATGTTGCGCGTCGGCATGCCCCAGGGCGTGCAATGGGCTTCCTGATTGCCGGCGAGGAAGTCCAGAAACATGCCGGAGTGCATGAGTTGCCAGTCCTTGCCCTTGCCGAGCGCGAAGACCTTGCGGAACAGCTCCTTGGTCTTGCGGCGATTGAGGAAGTGCTCCTGGTCCGGCGCGCGCTCGTAGGAATAGCCCGGCGAGATGGTGATGCCGTTCAGGCCCAGCGCCGTCATCTCGTCGAAGAAATCCGCCACCCGCTCGGGCTCGGCGCCATCGAATAGGGTGCAGTTGATCTGCACCATGAAGCCCTTGGATTTGGCCAGCTTGATCGCCTCGACCGCCTTGTCGTAGACGCCGTCCAGGCAGACCGACTTGTCGTGCATCGCCTTGTCGCCGTCCAGGTGGATCGACCAGGTGAACATCGGATCAGGCTTGTACTGACCGATCTTCTTGGTCATCAGCAGCGCGTTGGTGCACAGGATCACGAATTTGTTGCGATCCAGGAAGCCCTGCACGATCTGCGGCATTTCCCGGGGCAGCAGCGGCTCGCCGCCGGCGATGGAGAC
>PLJS01000035.1:1226-7494 GCA_003140315.1 Hyphomicrobiales bacterium | reverse complement strand
TGGTTGGCGCAGCCGAAATAGACCTCGTCGAGCTTTGACCAGTCGACGCCGGGATTGCGCCCCATCAGCGCCTTGAGCGGGATTGCCGCGAGGTCGTCGGTGCGGACCTTGGCAAGCGCGCCGCCATAGCGGCCGATCGGAGTGCGTACGGCGTCGCAGAGAAAAGCTTCGGGCATAGTCCTTAATCCTTGAGCTGCCGCCCGCGGGGGAATTCTGCCGGCGAGCCTTCATTTCGGAGAGGTTTATTGCACAAACCGGACGCCCGCCAAATGCGCGTGATCGCATCATCGGGCAATTGCACGCGCAGCGCAAAAGTCGGACACTGGCAACGATGGAGCTTCAGTCTTCGGCCGGCTCGGCGCATGCCGTGGCCGCCGCGACAAGAACGGCTTCGCATTGAGGGAGGAGTTCAGATGACAATCGGGTCTTCAGCCCGGCGCGCCCTGCTGCTCGCCGGAACGTTTGGTACTCTGGTCGCTGTTTTGCCGGCGATCGCGCAGCAGCCCGCCGCGCCCGCGGCTCCGGCCGCGCCCGCAGCCGCCGCGCCGCTGCCTCCGGGATCCCCGCTGATCGGGCGCCCGGACACCGAAGCCGCGATGAAGCTCGCGCCGGTCGCGGCGCCGCCGATCGCGGCGACTGCCGAAAAGGTACTGGACACCGCCAACAAGCTCACGCTCGCGAAGGGCTTCAAGATCGAAGTCTATCAAACCGGCCTCACCAATGCGCGCTCGATGCGCATCGGCGACAAGGGCACGCTGTTCGTCGGCACGCGCCTGATCGACAAGGTCTATGCGGTCGTCGACAAGGACGGAAAGCGCGTGACGAAGATCATCGCGTCCGGCCTCTACCGTCCGAATGGTGTCGCCTTCAAGGACGGCACGCTCTACATCGCCGAGCTGTCGAAGATCTCCAAGATCGAGAAGATCGAGGACAATCTCGACAATCCGCCGAAACCCGTCGTGATCTACGACAACCTGCCGAAGGACGAGGCGCACGGCTGGAAGTTCATCTCGATCGGACCGGACGGCAAGCTCTACGTGCCGGTCGGCCAGCCCGGCAACAACGTCATGCCGTCGGACGCCCATGCGCAGATCCGCCGCATCAATCTCGACGGCACCGGCGCCGAAGTGGTGGCGCGCGGCGTGCGCAACACGGTCGGCTTCGACTGGCGCCCGGGCACGAACCAGCTCTACTTCACCGATAACGGCCGCGACTGGCTGTCCGAAGACGTTCCGGAGGACGAACTCAACCGCGTGACCAAGATCGGGGAGCACTTCGGTTCGCCCTATTGCTACCAGGGCGATTTCCCGGATCCGGAGTTCGGCTGGGGTCATTCGTGCAAGGAGTTTACGCCTCCGGTTGCCAAGATGGGTCCGCATTCGGCGTCGCTCGGCATGCGCTTCTATACGGGCAGCATGTTCCCGGCGAAGTACAAGAACGCGATCTTCGTCGCCCGTCACGGCTCGTGGAACCGGAGCAAGAAGTTCGGCGGTGACATCGTTGCGGTGTTCCTGAACAAGGACGGCACCGTGAAGAACATGGAAGTCGTCGTCACCGGTTTCATCGGCCCGGACAACAACTACATCGGCCGTCCAGTCGACGTGCAGATGATGAAAGACGGCTCGCTGCTGATCTCGGACGACTACAACGGCGCGATCTATCGCCTGAGCTACGGCAACGCCAGGACGGCGTCGCATTAGGTGTCGATCGCGTGTCCCGCACGCGATGCAGCGCGCAAGCGGTGCACCGCAGATGCGGGACCCCGGTTGCCCGCTTCGTTGCGCAGGAAAGAAACCGGGGTCCCGGGTCAGCGTCGCAGCATTGCATGCTGCGCCGCGCCCGGGACACTGGGTTGAGGGCGAGCATGCGCCGCATCATCGTGGTATTCGGGTTTCTTTGCCTCTTCGTTGCTCCGTCGAGCGCGCAATCGTTCAAGCAGCGCACAGACGTCTGCCTCGCCTGCCACGGCGAGAAGGGGCAGTCGGAAACGCCCGAGGTTCCCTCGCTTGGCGGCATGCCGAGCAACTATGTGCTGATCCAGCTTTATCTGTTCCGCG
Source organism: Hyphomicrobiales bacterium (assembly GCA_003140315.1). Taxonomy (GTDB): domain Bacteria; phylum Pseudomonadota; class Alphaproteobacteria; order Rhizobiales; family Xanthobacteraceae; genus PALSA-894. The sequence goes on along the minus strand of PLJS01000035.1, from coordinate 5,437 downwards.
AGAAACGCCGCACCCAGGAGATCATGAACGACCAGGCGAAGGACATGAAGGACAGCGACCTTCAGACCTTCGCGGATTTCATCTCCAAGCTGCCGCCGCCGAAGCCGCCCGCCGACACGCCTGATGTCGAGCGCATGGCACGCGGAGCGGCGCTCGTCACCAAGCACCACTGCAATTCCTGCCACAACCCGGATTTTTCCGGCCGTGAGCAGATGCCCCGGCTCGCCGACCAGCGCGAGGACTACCTGTTGAAGGCGCTGCGCGACTACAAGAGCGCGGCGCGGCCCGGCTATGACGCCACCATGGACGAGGTGATCCGTCCGGTGTCGGAAGCCGACATCGTGGACCTCGCCCATTATCTCGCCCATTTCCGCTGAAGCGGAAAAACGTGGGGCTGTGTTGTAGCGGATGGAATATTGCGCCCGCGAAGGCGTGGCGTTGTTATTGCGGCCTGTGTTGACTGACTTCAATCACGCCGCCGCAACGCTCCCATTCAAACACATCATGGTGATTGCGGAGGACTCAGCGCGCGACCTGTGAGATCATGTACGCGCGACTGCAGATAAAAAATTTGTCCATGGGAGGACATCATGAGACTGGCGTTTCTCGGCGCCGCGTCGGCATTCGTGCTCACGCTTGCGTCTCCGGCCCTCGCGCAGCAGCCCTCGGCCGGCAACCTCGAAAAGCTCGGCAATTTCCAACAGACCGGGACCCCGATCGAGATCCCGACCATTCCGCAGACCGGCCCCAAGGCCGATGCGCTCAAGAAGACCCTCGCCAAGATCAAGCTGCCGCGCGGCTTCCATATAGGGCTTTATGCGCTCGTGCCGGATGCGCGCCACATGGCGGTCGGTCCGCAGGGGATCGTGACCTTCGTCGGCACGCGCAAGAACAAGGTCTGGGCCGTGACGGACCGCGCCAAGTTGCGCGTCGCCGAAGAGGTGAAGGAGTTCGCGCCGTCGATCGCGTTCACGATCCCGAACGGCGTGTGCTTCTCCAAGGACGGCTTCCTGTTCGTCGTGGAGCAGAACCGCGTGCTGACGTTCCCGGCCGCCGAGTTCTTCTACGAAGGTCCGGATGTCGCGGCATTCCAGGTGGTGAAGCAGGGCGAGCTCATTCCGCCGGAGGACGAGTCCTATAACCACACCGCGCGCACCTGCCGCATCGGCGCGGACGACAAGCTCTACATCACGCTCGGACAGCCGTTCAACGTGCCGGCGCCGGAGAAGCTCGACGGCTTCAAGAAATGGGGCATCGGCGGCATCATCCGTATGACGCGTGAAGGCAAGGACCGCGAGGTGTTCGCCTGGGGTATCCGCAACTCGGTCGGCATGGACTTCAATCCGAAGGACAAGACCCTGTGGTTCACCGATAACCAGGTCGACGGCATGGGCGACGATATCCCGCCGGGCGAGCTCAACCGCGCCAACAAGCCCGGCATGAATTTCGGCTTCCCGTATTACGGCGGCGGCAAGACGCGCACCACCGAATACAAGGATCAGACGCCGCCGGCCGACGTGACCTTCCCGCAGGTCGAGATGGTGGCGCATGCCGCCGACCTCGGCATGACCTTCTATACGGGCAAGATGTTCCCCGCGAAGTATCGCGGCGGCATCTTCTCGGCGCAGCATGGCTCCTGGAATCGAACGGTGCCGATCGGCGCGCGCGTGATGTTCACCAGCCTGAAGGAGGACGGTACGGCGGACAAGACCGAGCCGTTCGCCGAAGGCTGGAACGACAACGGCGAATATCTCGGCCGTCCGGTCGACGTGGCGCAACTGCCCGATGGATCGATCCTGGTGTCGGATGACTTCGCCGGCGCGCTGTATCGCATCTGGTACGACGGGAAGTGACGATCACTGGACTCCCCCTCCCTGTCCCTCCCCCTGAAAGGGGGAGGGACAGGGAGGGGGTCATTGGGCATCGTTCGCAAGATGATCCCCACCCCAACCCTTCCCTTTTCAAGGGGAGGGAGCGCACCTGCGCTCCGGGCGTCGCCGCCGCGATATCGCTTATACTGTTTGCAACATCGACCCTCGCTGCCGGCAATGTCGCGGCCGGCCGGCAGAAGGCGCTGGCCTGCCAGACTTGCCACGGGCTCGACGGGCTTTCCAAGCTACCCGAGGCGCCGAACCTCGCGGGCCAGCCGGAGCCGTTTCTGATCAACTCGCTCAATGATTTCCGCAAGGGCGTGCGCAAGAACGACATGATGTCGCTCGTGGTGCAGCAGCTTTCCGACCAGGACGTGGCCGATCTCGCGGCGTTCTACGCGGCGATCGAGGTGAGCTTGAAAGCGCCGAAGTAACTACTCCGCCGCTTGCGTCATGTCGCTGCTCGACCGATGCATCGCGACCATGCCGAGCTTGTCGAACAGCGCGCGGTCGCGGGTCGCGCCCGGGTTCGGCGTGGTCAGCAACTTTTCGCCGTAGAAGATCGAGTTCGCGCCGGCGAGGAAACAAAGCGCTTGCGCTTCCTCGCTCATGTCCTCGCGCCCGGCGGAGAGGCGCACCATCGATTGCGGCATCGTGATGCGCGCGGCGGCGATCGTGCGCACGAACTCGATCAGGTCCGGCTTGCCGCCGGTCGCGAGCGGCGTGCCGGCGACCTGCACCAGCATGTTGATCGGTACGCTTTCGGGATGCGCCGGCAGGCTCGCGAGCGTAGCGATCAGGCCGACGCGGTCCTCGCGCGTCTCGCCCATGCCGACGATCCCGCCGCAGCACACGGCGATGCCGGCGTCGCGCACGTGCGCCAGCGTGTCGAGGCGATCCTGATAAATTCGGGTCGAGATGATGCGGCCGTAGTCCTCGGGCGCGGTGTCGAGGTTGTGGTTGTAATAGTCGAGGCCTGCGGCTTTCAGCCGTTGCGCTTGCTCTGCCTCAAGCATGCCGAGCGTCACGCAGGTCTCCAGTCCCAGCGCGCGCACGCCCTCGACCATCCGGCACACGGAATCGAGGTCGCGGTCCTTGGGCGAGCGCCACGCCGCGCCCATGCAGAAGCGGCCGGCACCCGCGGCCTTCGCGGTGCGTGCTTCCGCCAAGACCGCCTCGACGCTCATCAGCCTGGAGGCTTCGACGCCGGTGTCGTAGCGCGCGCTTTGCGGGCAATAGGCGCAGTCCTCGGGACAGCCGCCAGTCTTGATCGAGAGGAGCGTCGAGATCTGCACCTCTGTCGGATCGAAGTACATGCGATGCACCTGCTGCGCCCGGAACAGCAGCTCCGGGAACGGCCGCGCGAACAGGGCGCGCACGTCCTCGCGCGTCCAGTCGTAGCGCAGCGCGCCAAGCGTGCGGGTCTGGTGCGGCGTATCGATCGTAACGGTCATGCGCAGACTGTAGCCCGACCGACGCCGCGGCGTGAAGCCTACTCCGCCGCCTCGCGCACCGGCTCGGCGTTCTCCACCTTTGCGGCGCAGAACTTGAATTCCGGGATTTTCCCGAACGGATCGAGCGCCGGGTTGGTGAGCAGGTTCGCGGCCGCCTCGACGTAAGCGAACGGGATGAACACCACGCCGTCGGGCACTGCATCGTCCTGACGCGACGAGAGCTCCACGGTGCCGCGCCGTGTCGTCACGCGCACCGGATCGCCCGGCGAAATCCCGAGTTTGGCGAGTGTGCCGCGCGACAGCGAGGCGCAGGCGTTCGGCTCGAGCGCGTCGAGCACGACGGAGCGGCGCGTCATCGCGCCGGTGTGCCAATGCTCGAGCTGACGGCCGGTGGTGAGGATGAACGGATACTCGGCGTCAGGCATTTCGTCCGGCGCCTTGAATTTCGTTGCGACCAACTTGGCGAAGCCGCCGGGGCGCGGGAAGCCCTTGTCGAACACCACGTCGCGGCCCGGCACATCCGGCCCATCGACCGGATAGGTGACGTGATCCTCGCGCTCGACCCGCTCCCAGGTGATGTTGTCGAGCGCCGGCATCAGGCGCGCCATCTCGGTAAACACTTCCGAGACGTGCTTGTAGTTCCAGTTCTCGCCCATGCGCTGCGCCAGATCCTGGATGATCCACAAATCCTGTCGCGTGTCGCCCGGCAGCGGCAGCGCCGCGCGGCCCATCTGCACTTGCCGGTTGGTGTTGGTGACGGTGCCGTCCTTTTCGGGCCACGCGGAGGCGGGCAGCACGACGTCGGCGTAGGACGCGGTCTCGGTGAGGAAGATGTCCTGCACCACGAGATGTTCCAGATGCGCGAGCGCGCCGCGCGCGTGGTTCA
>PLJS01000035.1:0-1154 GCA_003140315.1 Hyphomicrobiales bacterium | reverse complement strand
TCCTCGACCGACTTGTAGTCGGGCAGGAACATCGGAATGAGGCCGGCGTCGGAGGCGCCTTGCACGTTGTTCTGCCCACGCAGCGGATGCAGTCCGGTGCCTGGCCGGCCGACCTGGCCGCAGATNNAGCGCGCATTGTCGGTGCCGTGGGTGTGCTGCGAGACGCCCATGCCCCAGAAGATGATGGCGCTCTCGGCGCGCGCGAAGGTGCGCGCGACGTTGCGCAGCACATCGGGCTCGATGCCGCAGATTTTCGACATCTCCTCGGGCGTGAACGGTTTCACGCTCTCGGCGAGTTTGTCGAAATCTTCCGTGTAGGTCTGGACGTATTGCTGGTCGTAGAGCTTCTCGCCGATGATGACGTTGAGGATGCCGTTGAGCATCGCGACGTCGGTGCCGTTCTTGAATTGCATCATCTGCCAGGCGTGACGCTTCAAGGCCTGGCCGCGCGGATCCATCACGATCAGCTTGGCGCCGCGCTTCGCCGCCTGCTTGAAGAAGGTGGCGGCGACGGGGTGGTTTTCGGTCGGGTTCGCGCCGATCACGATGATGACGTCGGAATTCTTGCACTCGTTGAAGGTCGCGGTGACGGCGGCCGAGCCGACGCCTTCGAGCAGAGCCGCCACGGACGACGCGTGGCATAGCCGGGTGCAGTGATCCACGTTGTTCGAGCCGAAGCCGGTGCGCACCAGCTTCTGGAACAGGTACGCCTCTTCGTTCGATCCCTTGGCCGAGCCAAAGCCCGCGAGCGCGCGCGGTCCGTCGCGGTCACGGATCTTCACGAGGCCGGCAGCGGCGCGCTCCATCGCCTCGTCCCAGGTGGCGGGGCGGAAATGCGTCCACGGATTGGACGGATCGACCAGATCGTCGGCGTGTTTCGCGACGCCTTCTTTTCGAACCATCGGCTGCGTCAGGCGCTGCGGATTTGAGACGTAATCGAAGCCGAAGCGGCCCTTGACGCACAGACGGTTCTCGTTCGCCGGACCTTCGCGGCCGGTAACGTACAGGAGCTTATCGTCCTTGATGTTGTAGGTGAGTTGGCAGCCGACGCCGCAATAGGGGCACACGCTGTCGACCTTGCGGTCGGGGAAATGCGCGGCGGTGCGGACGTTGTGCTCGTCGACAAGCGTCGCCGGCATCAGCGCGCCGGTCGG
>PLJS01000007.1 GCA_003140315.1 Hyphomicrobiales bacterium | reverse complement strand
AGGATATAGCTCTGCCGCTCGGTGACCGAGATTACGCCGCGCGCGTCGAGCAGATTGAACACATGGCTCGCCTTGATGCACTGGTCATAGGCCGGCAGCGCCATGAAGTGGCGTTTGGAGTTGTGGCCGGCCTTCCAGCCGTCATCGAGATACTTGCGGCACGCGCCCTCGGCCATCTTGAACTGCGCGAACAGCATCTCGGTATCGGCATATTCGAAATTATGCCGCGAATATTCCTGCTCGGCCTGCAGGAAGATGTCGCCATAGGTGACTTTCTCGGCGCCGTCGCGGCCGTTGAAATTGAGGTCGTAGACGTTCTCGACGCCCTGCACATACATCGCGAGGCGCTCGAGCCCGTAGGTCAGCTCGCCCGAGACCGGCCGGCACTCGAAGCCCGCGACCTGCTGGAAATAAGTGAACTGCGACACCTCCATGCCGTCGCACCAGCATTCCCAGCCGAGACCCCAAGCGCCGAGCGTCGGGCTCTCCCAGTCGTCCTCGACGAAGCGCAGATCGTGTATCTTGGGGTCGATGCCGATCGCATAGAGCGATTTTAAATAAAGCTCCTGCAGGTCCGGCGGCGAGGGTTTGAGGATCACCTGGAACTGATAATAATGCTGCAGCCGGTTCGGGTTCTCGCCATAGCGTCCATCCTTAGGACGCCGCGAGGGCTGCACGTAGGCGGCGCGCCACGGGTTCGGCCCGAGCGCGCGCAGCGTCGTCGCCGGATGGAACGTGCCCGCGCCCATCTCCATGTCGTAGGGCTGCAGGATCACGCAGCCGTAATCCGCCCAATAGCGCTGCAGGGTGAGAATCAGGCCCTGGAACGAGCGTTCCGGGCGCATATGCGCGGGCAGGTCTTGGTCGGCCATCGGTGAAACGGTCCGCGGTTGCGCGCGAGCTTGCGCGCGGCGCGGACCCTATCGGCGCCCTCGTCCAAGGGTCAAGCGATGCGTCGCAAGCGGCATCATTGAACCGGCGGCCGCCCTCACGCGACCAAAGAGCACGGGACCCTGGGAGGTCGTCATGTCCGCGCTGTTTTCCGTCGCTTTCAGCAGCATGTTTCTCGCCATCGGCATCGCGGCCGTCGTCGGCCACGTGGTGCTGATCGACGTGCTGCTGCGCCCGGTCGAGACCGCGCAGGCGCCGGGCTTCGAAATCACGCAGACGCATCAGGTCCGTTGAGGCGGCCCGAGACCCGCATCACGCCGCGTCATCGCCGTCGTTCAACTCGGCGTCCTGCTCCGCGTCCTGGGCTTCATCCGCATCGGTCTGCGCGTCATCGGCGGCATCCTGCTGCGCCTGATCGACATTGCCCAATGCCGCGCGCCTGCTGCCGATGTCGTTGATGCCCGCGTCGCGCGCGAGATCGCTGCCGGCCGCATTGCTCCAGGGCGAGTTGGGATCGCGCGCGCCGAGATGGTCGAAGGCGCCGGAGAACGGCCCGGCCGGATGTCCGCCGAGCGCCGAGCGGATGCCGCCCATCAGCAATGAGCCGCCGATCACGCCGGCCGCCGCGGCTGCCGCCGTGCCGAGGAACGATGTGCCGCTTGGCTGCGCGGGCGCGTCGCGGCCCCACGGGTCGGCGCGGTAGGCGGCAGGCGTGGCCGCCATGCCGCCTTGCGGGACTCTGGGTACCGAGCCGCGCGGCCCGTCGCGGCCGAACAGGCTGTCGCGCATTGAGTCGAGGAAGCCGCGCGGCTGCTCTTGCGTTGGCTGATCGCCTTGCTCGTATTCCTGGATGCGCGCATTCGCGGCCTTGAGCGCCTCGTCCTGCACCAGCACGGTCTGCACCAGCGCGTAGATCGCGTTCGGCGCGGTTTGCAGCCCGTTACCGATCAGGGCTTCGGCGTCACGGTCGCGTGGGTTGCGTTCCAGCGATGCCAGGCGGTCGAACAGCTCGGCGATGAGCTCACGTTCCTGCGGCGTCATGGTTCCCTCCTCAGGTGCCTTTTACGGCGGCACTCATATGGGGCGGCCTATACCAACCCGGAATGGCGCAAAGATGAAATCTTGTCGCAGGCGCCGAGCTTGAATCAAGCGAGCGCCACATTATGGGCCGCGAGCGTCGCGGGAAACGCCGCGCTGTCAAGGAACGCATATTCCCGCTCGCGGTGGGAGGTCAGCGGATCGAGGCGCACAAGCTCGGCGTCGACATGGCCCGGATGGCACATGATCAGGCCGCCGTCCGGAAGCCGGTCGAGGAAGCGCGGGAAGATCGCCGCGAAGTCGGTGCCCTTTCGGAACGAGTAAGTGCCGGCGAAAGCCGGGTTGGTGGCGATGCCGGCGGCCGCGGCGCGCGCGCGGAACGCGCGGCTCAAAGCGTCGATCAGCAGGCCCTTGGGATCGGTCAGGCGTCCGGACAGCGGCATCGCGCTGCCGCACTGGCGCACCCAGGCGCCCGGCGCGAAACGCCGCGCCGCGGCGAGCACCGCATCGCGCACCTGCGGGAAGAGCTGCACGTGCTGATGGCCGTCGACGAAATCCGGCGCGCGGCCGAACGCGGCTTGGAACGCGCCGAGCTGCGCCTCGATCTCAGCGGTCAGCGCCGCCGCGTCGAGGCGCCGCAGCAGCGCCGCGCGCAATGTCGTGGCGACCGACAGGAATGCGCCGCCCGCAAGCGGCGCGTAGCCGGAGGTGAGCGGCCGGAATGGCGCCGTGAGCGTGACATGCAGGCCGATTGCGATGCGGCGGCCGGCGGCGTTCAGGCTTGCCAGCGCATCGGCCTCGGCACGCGAGAAGGTCGCGGGCAAGACCATCACGGAGGTGGCATTCAGGCGGCCGCGCGCGACGAGATCGCGGATCGCGGTGTCCACGCCCGGCGCGATGCCGTAATCGTCGGCGCAGAGCCAGATGCGCCGCAATGCCTGCGGATCGTTCACCGCAATGTCCTATTCGGCCGCCGCACGCGTCGCGTCGGCGCTGCGCTCTTGCGCCGTCTTCACGCTGTGCTCGGCGACGAAATAAACCGGCCGGGCTTTGATCTCCGACAGGATCTTGCCGATGTACTCGCCAACGACGCCGATCATGACAAGTTGCACGCCGCCGAGCACCATCAGGCCCACCACCATCGACGGATAGCCCGGCACCGCGACGCCGTAGAACAACACCTCGAACAGCATCGAGGCGCCGAACAGCAGCGCGGTGGCGGCGAGCAACACGCCGAGCAGGCTCGCAAGCCGCAGCGGCGCGACCGAGAACGATGTCAGCCCCTCGATCGAGAGAACGAACAGCGAGGTGAGCCCGAACGTGGTCTTGCCGTGCTCGCGTTCGCCGGGCTCGTAGTCGACGCGCTTCTGGCGAAAGCCGATCCAGCTTGCGAGGCCCTTGAAGAAGCGGTTGCGCTCCGGCATCGCGCGGAGCGCCGTCGCGGCGCGCGGCGACAGCAGGCGGAAGTCGCCCGCATCCTCCGGGATCTTGTGGCGACTGCCCCAGTTGAGCAGCGTATAGAACAGCTTGCCGCCGAGCCGGCGCGTGAGCGGCTCGTTCGCGCGATGCGCTTTCGCCGTGTAGACGACGTCGTAGCCTTCATCGAGCCAATAGGCCACGAGCCTGGCGATGAGATCGGGCGAATGCTGGCCATCGCCGTCCATGAACAGAACGGCGCCGAAACGCGCGTGGTCGAGGCCGGCGGCGAGCGCCGCCTCCTTGCCGAAATTGCGCGATAACGACACGATCTGCACATCGAGCGCGCTCGCCGGCAGGGCTTGCGCAATGTGGAACGTCTCATCGTGGCTGCCGTCGTCCACATAGACGACCTCGACGCGGAGGCCGCGTGTCTGGGTCAGGGCGCGCGCCACCTCGGCGAGACTCGCGTGCAGGGACGCGAGGCCTTTCGCCTCGTTGTAGAGCGGCACGACGATGGACAGGCCGGCAGTCATGGCGGCGTTATATCGGATTCCTCGTGCGGTCGCGACGCCAGACGGAAAAACGGTTCCCACTTTTCCTGACGCCGCTGCCACGGGGCTCGGCGCGGCGGGACGAATATGCTAAGCGGGCCGCCATGACGCCCCCCTCACCGGCCGACAACGCGCCTCCCGCCGCCGCCCGGCGTGAGCGTAAGGTCGCGCTCAAGGCGGTCTCGTTTGCAATGGTGGGCCTAGTCAACACGGCAGTCGACGCCACCATCTTCTTCCTGCTGCTCGCCTACGCGACGTCGTCGCTGATCGTCGCGAATGTCGGCGCGTGGCTCATCGCCGTCACCGGCTCCTACATGATGAATTCCTTCACGACGTTTGCGGCGGAAACCGGACGGCAATTGCGGCTCAAGGATTACCTGGGCTTCGTCGCCTCCGGACTCGCGGCGGTGACGGCGACGACCATCACGGTCGTCATCGCGGCGAAGTTCTTGCCGATCTGGGCCGCCAAAGGCATCGCCATCCTGGTGAGCTTCGCGGTCAACTTCTCGATCACGCATTTCGTCGTGTTTCGGCCGAAGAGCGAGCCCGCCGACGAAGCGTCGTAACCCATTCTACTGATTTTCCAGTGCCTTCTGGATAGTTGATCCCAAATCGGGAACACGATATTCTTGCGCCATGCGGATCATCTCTCGGTCCACTCTGGTGCGCTATTGGACCAAACATCCAGAAACGAGAGATTCGTTAGTTCGCTGGCTGAAATTGACGCACACAGCCACGTGGCGATCGATGGACGATATTCAGAAGACCTTCCCGAAGGCGAAGGTGCTCAACGGTGAGCGTGTTAGATTCGAGGTTGCCGGCGGCAACTATCGCCTTGTCGCGGCGTTTCATTTTCCTGCGCAAGCAACCTATATCAAGTTCGTCGGCACGCATGCTGATTACGATCGCATCGACTCTCTGACCGTGTCGTTATTCTAGCGGAGCGCAAACATGGACATCAGGCCAATCCGCACCGAAGAAGATCATCGAGCAGCTCTCGCCGAGATCGATGCACTATGGAACGCTCCGGAGGGGAGCGAAGAGGCCGCCAAGCTCGATTTGCTCGTCACGCTTGTCAGCAACTACGAAGCCAAGATGTGGCCAGTTGATGGTCCTGATTGGGATCCGGTGGATGTCCTCCATTATGCGATTGATGAACTCGGCCACACGCAATCCGAACTCGCCAACCTCATAGGGTCGCGCTCGCGCGCGTCGGAAATCCTGTCCCGTCGTCGCGCTCTCACTGTCGCAATGGTGCATAAGATCAGCGAAGCGTGGAAATTGCCAGCTGAGCTTCTCGTTCGGCCTTATCCGCTTCGACGAGAAGCCTCCGCGGAGGCATCCTAGTCAGGCCAGCCCCGCCTCGAGCTTTGCGTAAAGCGGATTCTCCCGCGCAAACACATAGTCGATGTCGGCGACGGTGACGCTTTCCGCGCCCTTCTCGCGCAGAAAGCTCGCGAGCGCATGCACTTCGCCGGGCGGGCAGTGCAAGGTCAACATGCCCGACGAGGTCGGACCGCCGAACGGCGCCGCGACGCCGAAGCGCGCCTTCGCCTCGGCCAGCACCACATCATCGATGGCGGGCGAGCGGGTGCGCACCTCGCGATAGGCGCGCGCACGGCGCTGCGCCGCGATGCGGTCGAGGATGAGGCGCGCGGTCTCGCGCTCGGGCGCGCCCCAGGAGGCGCCTTTCGCGGCGATCAAGTTGGCCTGCGAGCGCAACATGACGCCGTCTTCGAGGATCTTGAGCCCGTTCGCCACGAGCGTCGCGCCGGTCGTCGTGATGTCGACGATCAGTTCGGCAGTCCCGGCCGCGGGCGCGCCCTCGGTCGCGCCGAGGCTTTCCATGATGCGGTAATCGATGATGCCGTGCTGCGCGAAGAAGGCGCGCGTGAGGTTCACATACTTTGTCGCGACCCGCATCTTGCGGTCGTGCGTCGCGCGGAAGGCCGTCGCGACGTCGTCGAGATCGGCCATGCTGCGCACGTCGATCCAGGCCTGCGGCACCGCGACCACGACGTTCGCCTCGCCGAAGCCGAGCTGATCGATGAACACGACGCGCTTGTCGGCGTCCGCGATCAGATCGCGCACCTGATCTTCGCCGGTCACGCCGAGATGCACGGCGCCTTGGCTGAGCTGCGCCGAGATGTCTGCGGCGGAGAGATACGCGACCTCGACGCCAGAGAGCCCCGCGATCGCGCCGCGGTATTCGCGCGCACCGCGCGGCTTGACGAGGCTGAGCCCCGCACGCGCGAAGAAGCTCTCCGCGTTTTCCTGCAGCCGCCCTTTCGACGGCACCGCGAGCACGAGCGTGCTCATGGCGCGCTCCCGATCGCGGCGAGACGCTCGATCCATACCGCGAAGCCGACGGCCGGGATCGGCTCGCGCGCGCCGAGACGCGTGAGCAGGCCGTCATAGCGGCCGCCCCCGACAAGCTGGCGCGCGACGCGCTGCCCGGCATCGTGCAGCTCGAACACAAAGCCCGTGTAGTAGTCGGGGCCGCGGCCGAAGGCGGTGGAGAAACGGATGCGCGGCACTTCGACGCCCTGCGCGGCGAGGAAGCCGGTGCGGCTCTCGAACAGGTCAAGCGCCGGATCGAGATCGAGCTTGGCCTCGCGTGCGAGCGTGCGCAGCGCGTCGGCGGATTCGTCGGGGTCGCCGCCGATCGACAGGAACCGCTCGATCAGCGCGCGCGTCTCCTGCGGCAGGCCGGAACTCGCGCCGAGCGCGGCCTGTTCGAGGAAACGATCCGCGATCTCGCCGACCGAACGGCCGCCGACCGCCGTGATGCCGGCGATCGACAGAAGGTCGGTGACGAGCGCGTGCGCGGCCTTCGGGTCGGAGCCCGCGAGCGCGGTCAATACACCCTGATACTCGGGACGCTCCTTGGCGGCAGCGCCGACCAGGCGGTCGAGGTCGCTTGCCAGATGTCCGGCGCGGTTGAAGTCCTTCACCAGGCGGCGCTTCCAGGCCGGCGCGAGATCGAGCGCGGCGATCAGCGCGGCGAAAAGGCCGACATCGCCGATGCGGATCTCAGGGCTGCCGACCCCGAAATGGGCGGTTGCTTCCAATCCGAGCGCCAGCATCTCGGCATCGGCGGCGGCGGTGTCGCGCCGTCCGAACGCCTCGATGCCGGCTTGCAGGAATTCGGTCGGGTCGTCGCCACGATGGCGGAACACCGGCCCGAGATAGCAGTAGCCCGCGGCTTCGCCGGCACGCGCCGAGGCGAGATAGTCGCGCGACACCGGGATCGTGAGGTCCGGCCGCAGGCAGAGCTCGCGGCCTTCCGGGTCCGTGGTCAGGAAGATGCGCTGGCGCAGCTCCTCGCCCGAGAGATCGAGAAATGGCTCGGCAGGCTGCAGGATCGCGGGCACGACGCGGCGGTAACCCGCGCGCTCATAGCGTGCGAGAAGCGCCTCGGCCCGCGCATCGGGCCCGGTCATGGCCATGTCTTCGGTCATCTGGTCAGCAGCTCACGCCGCCTCGATCCTCAATCCGCGCAGGCCTTTAACACGGCCCCATTAAGGTTTCGATTGCGATCGGCGGCTGGGCTTAACGCCGCGAGCGGCGCCTCATCGCAACAGCCCATTTTTAGCCATTGCGGCCGCTAATGTTACATTATAACATCTGCGAGCGAGGGCTGAATGGGTTGGGTTCGGGCACACAGGACGTGGGGCGGCCTGCTGGCGCTGTTCGCGCTGACCGTCCAACTCGTCTTGTCGTTCGGCCACATCCACGCCGACGAGATCGCCGGCAGGCCCGAGGCTCTCGCGGCCATCTCGCAGCCGGCAACGCCGCACGACGACGCGCCCGGCCAGGACCATGACGACGACAAGTTCTGCGGCATCTGCGCGGTCCTGCACCTGCTCAGCGTCGCGCATGCCGTCGCGCCGCCCGCGCTGCCGCTGCCAGTCGCGTTCCGTGCGGCGCCACGCCTGACGGGAAGCGAAAGCCTCGTCGCGACCTTCCATCACGCCGCATTCCGCTCACGCGCACCACCCACCGCCTGACACGGCCGTTTCCGTGCCGCGTCGGCCGCAACGGCCGGCGCGGGATGCCGCGCCACGCGCGCGGCCAACCCTGCTCAACAAGGTGGTGTCATGTCCGCACGCGCATCGCGCGCCCTGTTTCTCGCCGCGTCTTCATTGGCCGCCGCTCAACTCATCGTCGAAGCCAAAGCTCAGACCGAGCTTCCGGCGGTCACCATCACGGCGCCGAGCCCGATCGTGCACCACAAGGTGATCCGGGCCGCGCGCGTGCACACGCCGGCTCCCGTTCGGCGCACCGCCGAGAAACCGGCAGCGCCGCCGCCTCCGCCTCCGGCGCCTGCTCCCGTGGCAGCGCTTTCGCGCGGCGCGCTGCCGATCGTCACCGACCAGTTCGCGACCGTCACGGTGGTGCCGAACGACGAGCTGCGGCGCACGTCCGCAAGCACGCTCGGCGACCTGTTGTTCTCAAAACCCGGCATTACCGGGTCGAGCTTCGCGCCCGGCGCCTCGTCGCGGCCGATCATCCGCGGCCTCGACGTGAACCGCGTCGGTATCACCGAGAACGGCATCAGCGCGGGCGGCGTCTCCGACCTCGGCGAGGACCATTTCGTGCCGATCGTCCCGCTTGCGACGAACCAGGTCGAGGTGATCCGCGGGCCGGCGACCTTGCGCTACGGCTCGCAGTCGATCGGCGGCATCGTCAGCACCTCCAACAACCGCATTCCCGACGCGTTCCCGCCCTGCCGCGATTACGCGCCGCTGCACCCCTATACGGCGCTGCCGGTGAAGGCGGAGCCTGCGCCCGACCAGCCCGCCGCATGCATCAACTTCGAAACGCGCGCTGCCGTGACGAGCGTCGACAAAGGGATCGAAGGCGGCGTGCTCGCGGACGCGGCCGTCGGCAACGTCGCGATCCACGCCGATGCGTTCGGCCGCAATGCCGCCGACTATCGCATCCCGAGCTATCCCTATCTGTTCGACCAGACCCACGCGTTCAACGGGACGCAGCCCAATTCGGGCGCGCGCCTCGGCGCGGCGTCGATCGGCACGTCGTACATTTTCGAACAGGGCTTCATCGGCGTCGCGGTGACGCAGAACGACGCGCTCTATCACATCCCCGGTCTCGACGGCGCCGACCACAACACCCGCATTGACGCGCACGAGACGAAAGTCACCAGCAAGGGCGAATACCGGCCGCAGGCAAACGGCATCGACGCCATTCGTTTCTGGTTCGGCGCGACCGACTACAAGCACAATGAGATCGGGCTGCTCGATCCCGCCAATCCATTGAGCGACGGCGTACGGCAGACCTTCACCAACCAGGAGCAGGAAGGCCGCATCGAACTCCAGCTCATGCCGATCGACCTGCACTTTGCGGCGCTGACCACGGCGCTCGGCGTGCAGGCCGCGCATCAGGATCTGACCGCGCCTAGCCCCGACAATGCCGGCCTGTGGGATCCGAACAACAATCATCGCGTCGCCGGATACATGTTCAACGAGTTCAAGTTCAGCGAGACCACCAAGGCCCAGATCGCGGCCCGCATCGAGTCCGTCTCGCTGAACGGCTCGACGCCGACGTTCCCGGGCGACTTCCTGCCCGTCGCGGGCGCCCCCAACATCCTCACCACCACGGCGCCGCGCGACCTGCATTACACGCCGATGAGCATCAGCTTCGGCGTGATCCAGAATCTGCCGTGGGACCTCGCCGCGAGCGTGACGGCGCAGCGCGTGGAACGCGCACCGAGGCCGGCAGAGCTGTTCTCGCGCGGCGCGCATGATGCAACCGGCACGTTTGACATCGGCAATCCGGACCTGACCATCGAGACGGCGCAATCGATCGAGCTCGGACTGCGGCGCGCCACGGGGCCGTTCCGGTTCGAAGCGACCGTCTATTACACCCGCTTCGACGGCTTCATCTTCCGCAGGCTGACGGGCGTGCTGTGCGGCGACACGTTCGAGACCTGCGGCAATGGCGATCCGACCAACGACGCCAAGCAGGCGGTGTATTCACAGCGCGACGCGATCTTCCGCGGCGGCGAATTCCAGAGCCAGTTCGATATCGGACCGGTGTGGAACGGCGTGTGGGGCGTCGAGGACCAGTTCGACACGGTGCGCGCGACCTTCACCGACGGTAGCAACGTGCCGCGTATCCCGCCCGTGCGCGTCGGCGGCGCCTTGTTCTATCGCGACGCCAACTGGCTGATGCGGGTGAACCTGCTGCACGCCTTCGCGCAGAACGACATCGCGGCGTTCGAGACGCCGACCGACGGCTACAATCTCTTGAAGGCCGAGATCAGCTACACGCGGAAATTCGCCGACGCGCGGCCGGGTGAGATGCGCGAATACACGGTCGGCGTCGTCGGCAACAATTTGCTCAACCAGGACATCCGCGCGAGCACGTCCTACACCAAGGACGAGGTGCTGCTGCCGGGCGCTAGCGTGAAGGCGTTCGCGAATGTGAAGTTTTAGCGCCCTCACCCTGAGGTGCTCGCCCGCAGGGCGAGCCTCGAAGGGCGATGGCACTTGCTCTGTGCGGCCATCCTTCGAGGCCCGCGCTACGCGCGGGCGCCTCAGGATGACGGTTTCACTTCGCCTCCGCGTGCACCGTCACGTCGACCTCCATGCCGAGATATTCGGCATCGCCCGCAAACGTGCCGCCGATCGGCACGGCTTGCGAGGGATCGCGCGTCACCGCGACACGGATGAGGTTCTCGCCCGCGATCAGCCCGTTGGTCGGGTCGTACTCGACCCAGCCGGCACCCGGCAGGTAGACCTCGGCCCAGGCGTGGGTCGCGCCCGCCCCCTGCACGGCGGCGCCACCGTCGAGCGAGGGATCGTAGAGATAGCCCGACACGAAGCGCGCGCCGAAGCCGAGCGAACGCGCCGCCTCGATGAACAGGAGCGCGTAGTCGCGGCAGGTGCCGCTTTTCGTGCCGATCGTCTCGACCGGCGACTGCGTGCCTTCCTCCTCGCGCGCGTTGTAGGCGAAGTCGCCGCGGATCGCGGCGTTCATGGTGGCGAGCAGGTTGAGCGTGTAGCTCGGGGGCCCAAGAATGAACCGCTGCGCCCACAGGTCCACGACCCGGTTCGGATCGGCGTAATGGCGATCGAGCAGGCGGCCGAGATCGCCACGGTCGTTGTCCGAGTAGACGAACGGATAGGTCTCGGCGGAGGGATCGATCGGGAAGTCGAGCCGCGCGAGCGCATAGCGCTCGATCACCAGCGTGCTCGCGATCGAAAGCTCCGCGGCCTGCTCCTTGAATTCGACGAGCGCGACCGAATTGCCGAACACGTCGTGCACCCAGCGCATCCGGCCCGGCGGCGAGATCACGAGGCTCGCCTCCACCAGCCGCAGGTCGTGGCTGTCGCGCGGGCGCAGCATCAGCCGATGCTGCCCGAAGGTGACCGGCTCCGAATAGCGGTAGGTCGTCGCATGGTGGACGGTGAGGACTTTCATGACGCGTGACAACAGCCCCCTCGATGCGAAGTTCCATGTGCCGCTCTTGCTTTCTTCCCCTCTCCCGCTTGCGGGAGAGGATGACTGAGCGGATGTCAGTCCGCGAAATCGGGAGAGGGCTTTTTTGGCCGCTCGCGCGTCAGCCCCACGTCACTCCATGCCGCGCCAGCACCTTGCGCACGGCGTCGACGACCTCACCCTCGGGCGCGGCGAACTGCGCCTCCGCCTGCTTCTTCAGATATTCGTCGCGGTCCTTTGTCGCCGACAACGTGGCGCCCATGATGAGGTCCTTGATCTGGACCTCGCCCCTGGCCTTTTCGTCGCCGCCCTGGATCACGACGCACGGGCTGCCGCGCTTGTCGGCATATTTCATCTGCGCGCCGAACTTGCCCTGCCCCAGATAAAGCTCGGCGCGGATATTCGCCTGACGCAACGCCGCGACCATCTTCTGGTAGTCGGCGATACGGTCCTGGTCGAACACCGTGACGACCACGGGGCCGGGCTCGGGCTTGCTGTCGAGCTTCTTCAAGTGCTGGAGCGCCGCCATCAGGCGCGACACGCCGATGGAGAAGCCGGTCGCCGGCACGGGCTCGCCGCGAAAGCGCGCGACCAGTCCGTCATAGCGCCCGCCGCCCGCGACCGAGCCGAAGCGTACGGGCTTGCCGTCCTCGCCTTCTACGGGGAAGGTCAGTTCAATTTCGTAGACCGGGCCGGTGTAATATTCGAGGCCGCGAACGACGGAGGGGTCGATGCGGATGCGATCAGTGTCATAGCCGGCAGCGCGGCAAAGTTTTTCAATTGCGTCGAGCTCACTCAGCCCAGCCGAAAATACGTTGTCGATCGGTGGTACTGACTTGGGATGAATCTCAACACCACCGCTCCTTGTATTAAAAGAGAAACCTCGTCCGCCTTGCAGATTTTCTACTACGTAATCGATCTCGTTAGCCGCTAATCCCGCCCCTTTGGTAAAGTCGCCGCTTTCGTCTTTACGCCCAGCTCCAAGTAGTAACCGGACGCCGTCGGTTCCCAGCCGATCCAGCTTGTCGATCGCCCTCAGCACCGTGAGCCGCTTCCCGGCATTCTCATCGCCGCCGATTCCAATTGCCTCCATCACGCCATCAAGCACTTTGCGATTGTTCACCTTGACCACATAACTCCCGCGCGGAATGCCCAGCGCCTCCATCGTATCCGCCGCCATCATGCAGACCTCGGCGTCCGCCGCCATGCTCGCGCTGCCGACCGTATCGGCGTCGAACTGCATGAACTGGCGAAACCGTCCCGGTCCCGGCTTCTCGTTGCGGTAGACATAGCCCGCGCGATAGCTGCGATAGGGCTTCGGCAGCGCGTCGAAGTTCTCCGCGACGTAGCGCGCCAAAGGCGCGGTCAGGTCGTAGCGCAGCGAGAGCCACTGCTCGTCCTCGTCCTGGAACGAGAACACGCCCTCGTTCGGCCGGTCCTGGTCGGGCAGGAACTTGCCGAGCGCGTCGGTGTATTCGATCTGCGGCGTCTCGACCGGCTCGAAGCCATAGCGCTCGAACACCTGCCGGATGGTCTCTAGCATGCGCCGCTGCGCCGTGATCTCGGCCGCGCCGCGGTCGGCAAGGCCGCGCGGCAGGCGCGCTTTCAGCTTGTTGGATTTCGGTTCGGACACGGCGGCTCCGGAGACAAGAGGTTGCGGTTGGTATCGCACCGGCTCCAACGCGACAACAAGAGCGCCCCGGCAGAGGTAAATTAATGGTTCCTTTACCCTGCGCCAACATTGTCGGCATCCGGCGAATTGGCTCAGGTCTGGGAGAGTTTTCATGGCCATCAGGCTTGACGGCGCGCGCGCCGCCACCCCGCATGGCGTGAAGATGGCGCCCCGGCGCGCGGCCGGCCGCGCCGCGGTCTTCGGCATCAAGCTCAAGCTGCAGGTCGCCTTCGGCGTCGTCGCCATCATGACGGTGGTTGCGGCCGCGGTCGCGATCGTGTCGTTCGCCGAGACCGAGCGCGGGTTCGAGCGCGTCTCGGGCCGCGAAGTGCCGCTGATGACCGACGCGTTGCGGCTTTCGGCGGCGTCGGGCGAGATCTCGGCCGCCGCGGCGCGTTTCGTGGCGGCGAAAAGCAGCGACGACCGCCGCCTGATCGCCATGCAGATCGGGACGCGCGCGAACGAGCTCGACGAGATCCTGACGCGGCTGCGCAACGGACAAAGCGACACGCGCGGCTTCGCCATCGCCGAGCCGATGGCGCAGAAGCTCAAGGAGAACCTGAAGGCGCTCGAAGCGGTCATCTCCGAGCGCACCGGCCTGCGCGACAGACTCGACGCGCGGCTGGAGGCGCTGCACACGGTGCACGCGCGAATCAGCGACAAGCTCACGCCGGTGGTGGAGGAATCCTATTTCGACGTCGCGATGACCGCCGAAGACGTCGGCGCGACCGGCGACACGATCGTGCGCACGCTGGTGCAGGGCGGGCTGCAGGTGATGCAAGCGATGGTCGAGGTCGGCGCGGAGACGAACCTGGTCACCGGCCTGCTCACGGCGAGTGCGCTCACCTCGTCGCCCGCGATCCTGACGCTGCTGGAGGAACGTTTCGCGGTGTCGGCCAAGCGTGCCGAAAGCCTGTTGGGCAAGCTCCCGGCGGGCAGCAAGTATGACGCGCTGCGCGAGCGCGTGCGCGGGCTGAACAAGCTCGCCGACTTCAAGCCACGCACCGGCGAAAGCGAGATGGAGCGCCTGCAGAAGGTGTTCCGCGCGCACGAGACGCTGACCAAGCTGCTGATCGGACTGATCGACGACCTCAATCTCGACGTGACGACGCAGAGCGACGAGGCGGTGAAGCGATCGAGCAAGCTGGTGAAGGGCCTCGTCTCGACGCAGGTCGCGAACCTGCGCAACGCGCTGGAGATCACGGCGCAGAGCCACCTGATCACTTCGCTCATCAGCGAGGGCGCGGTCGCCAAGGATCCGGCCGCGCTTGTGCCCCTGCGCGAACGCTTCAAGGCGGCGGCCGAGGCGCTCGCCAAGGCGACGGACACGCTGCCGAACAACGAGGTCAAGCAGGCGATCGCCGAGCTGCTCGCATTCGGCCAGGACGATGCCAATGTGTTCGCGCTGCGCGAACGCGAGCTCACCGCGGCTGCACGTGCCGACCTGACGATCGAGGAGAACGTCACGATCCAGCGCTCGCTCGACCGCGCGGTCGCGGTGCTGGTCGGCGACGCCGAACAGTCGATGAAGAGCGGCTCGGCGCAACTGCTGGCCGACCTCAGCCGCAATCGGACGCTGCTCCTGATCGTCGCCGCCACCAGCGTGCTCGCGGCCGGCGCGATCGGCATATTCTATGTGCAGCGCCGGCTGGTGCGCCGGCTCATCAAGATCGGCGACGCGATGCGCCGCCTGTCGTCGGGCGAGACCGACCTGAAGGTGCCGGCAGCCGGCGATCGCGACGAGATCGGCGAGATGGCGCGCTCGCTGGAAGTGTTCCGCGCGGGCGAGATCGAGCGGCGCGGTTTTGCGGCGCGACGCGACGCCGAGCAGGCCGCGCAACGCGACCGCGCCGCCGGCATCGAACAGATGATCGGCGACTTCCGCGCCACCGTCACGGCCGTGATCGCGGCGGTGACCGACAACGTCTCGCGCATGGAAGCGACCGCGCGCACGCTTTCCAGCATCGCGGCGGAAGCCGACAGCCAGGCGCGCTCGGCCTCGGCCTCCTCCGAGCAGACGTCCTCGAACGTACGCAGCGTCGCGGGCGCGACCGAGGAGCTCGGCGCCTCGATCCGCGAGATCAGCGAGCAGGCGACGCAGGCGAACCGGGTGGTCGGACGCGCGACCGAAGTCGCCAAATCGGCCGATCACCTGGTCGGCCAGCTCGCGAGCGGCGCCGCGCGCATCGGCGATGTCGTCAAGCTCATCCGCGCGATCGCGGAGCAAACCAACCTGCTCGCGCTCAATGCCACGATCGAGGCCGCGCGCGCCGGCGAGGCGGGCCGCGGATTCGCGGTGGTCGCCTCCGAGGTCAAGACGCTCGCAAGCCAGACCGCGAAGGCGACCGAGGACATCGCGAGCCAAGTCGGCGCGATCCAGGGCTCGACCGCCGAGGCCGTCGGCGCGATCCGCCAGATCAGCGACGTGATGGACGACATCAGCCGCTTCACCTCCACCATCGCGGTGTCGGTCGAGGAGCAGAGCGCCTCGACCCAGGAGATCGGCCGCAACGTGCACGAAGCCGCGACTGGCGCGCGCGAGCTCGCCGGCAATATGGCGACCGTCACCGAGGCGATCGACGAGACCAACCGCTCGGCGTCGGCGGTGCTCGATGCCTCGAACGCGCTGACCGCGCAGGCCGGCACCTTGCAGCACGCCGTCGACACGTTCCTGGATCGCGTCGCGGCGGCTTAATCCCTCGCCCCGCGAAACGGGGAGAGGTAAAGAAAGCAAGACTCAATTCACCGCGCCCAAGCCGGCGCGCGCGAGATCGGCGGCGAGCCGCTCGACGATGGATTCCGTCGGAATGAGCTTGCGCAATTCCTGGCGCGGATCGCTCCGCCAGCCGGGCTGCAAGGCCGTCAGCCGGTCGATCAATCGCCCGCTCTGCTCCTTGTCGTTTCTGCCGGCCGCGGCAAGCACGCGCGCCACGAGCAGGGCCTGATGCGCCCGCGCGCTCGCCGGCTTGAGTTCGACCGCGCGGCGCACGTCCTGCAGCGCGCTCTGCAGCGGCGGGGAATCCTGGGGCCGGACGGTCACGCCGTCGAGATAGTCCTCGACCATGAGCGGCGCGAGTGCGGCGAACCCGATGGCGAAGGTCGGATCGACCTCGATCGCGCGCTCCAGGCAGTCGCGCGCGCGTGTATGCAGCGCGGGGTCGTAGTCGCGCCAATAGTCGTAGGCCTGCATCAGGCAGCGATAACGCGCGTCGCGCGCGCCCGAGGCGGGTTTCGAACGCTCGTTCGCGTGTATGATTCCGTAGGGTTGAGCGAGCACGGCGGAGAGCTCGCGCACGATCGCATCCTCCGTGGCGGAGGGATCGGCGGCCCACACCACACGATCGAAGGAGCGCGTGTAGGCAACGCTCCCGTCCGCCGCATCCGTCAGCCGGACCCGCAGGGTCAGAGTGCCATCGTCATAGGTCCCGAGGCGGCCGCCGACGCGGTAGCTGGCCTGGAGTGTTCCGGGCGGGTCGCGGTCGCCGCCCGTCTTCGCCCGCTCGGCGGTGACTTGAATCTCGTCGAAGCGGGCAAGCGCATCGCGCAGCCGGTCGTGTAGCGCCCGCGCGAGCGGCGCCGTGGTGGCGCGCGCCGTCACCGGCTCGAATGGTTCGACCACCACGACCGGCAGAACCTGCTGCCGCCGCCCGGTCTCTTGCGCGGGGATGGACGAGGTCACGATGCCGGCCGGCGTTGGCTGGCTCGGCGTGTTGAAGTCGAACCTGAAATCGAGCGCCGCGTAGATGGCGGCGCCGCTCAGGACGAGCGCCGCGCCGATGGCGACGTGGCTCCAGCCGATGCCCGCCGCGGAGAGGCGTGCGCGGTGCCCGAAGCGGGACGGAGCGGTCGCGCGACGGAAGACCGGTACGTAGCTTCCACGCGGCAGCTCGATCAGCAGCGTCTCCGGACCGGCGGCGCTCGCATAATAGCGACTGATCGCACGGCGCAACCGTGCCGCCTCGACGCGCACGATCGGATCGGTCTGCGGGTCAAACGCGGAATCGCGGCCGAGCGCTTCGACTGCGATGGTATAGCCCTTGATGCGGTCGGCTTCGCCGCGCAGGGTGGCTTCGATGACGTAGCGCAAAAAAGCCGCGAGTTGCGGCGATCCGCGAAACACGTCGCTCGCCAGCATGCGTTCGACTGTGGATCGCACCTCGTCCGCATCAGGCGCATCCGGAAGCGCCGAGCGACGTCCAGGCATCGTCATCGCGTCGTCGCTTTCCCCGCCCCGCGAGAATCGTGTCGCGACGTGGGGTCATATGGCGCGTGCAAAACCGCACGCTCAATAAGCCGCCCCGCAGGGCTGCCGTGCAATTATGCAACCATAATACTTAAGTATATTGCAATACAATTTTCGATATGTGCTTTCGTTTCGATGCGCGTGAACGGCGACCGCGAACCTCGACGTTGCGCGGCGCTTATCCCGCGTCAAGTGGGATACCTTGCCTGGCGGCGGCATTTCGCCGCGCATCGGGTGCTGATATAGGCTAGCGACCGACGTTACTTGCGGTTGTCGCCGCGTCAGGAGAACACGATGCCGCTCGCCACCACGAAGCAGGTCGCGCCCACGGTCCCGAATGACCTAGCGTCATTCTGGGTGCCGTTCACGCCCAATCGGGCGTTCAAGAAGGCGCCGCGCCTGATCTCGCGCGCGAAGGATATGCATTACTACACGGTCGAGGGCAAAGCCGTGCTCGACGGCTCGGCCGGCATGTGGTGCTGCAACGCCGGCCACAACCGTGCACCGATCGTCGAGGCGATCCAGCAACAAGCGGCCGAGCTCGATTACCCGCCGGCCTTTCAGTTTTCCCATCCGAAGGCGTTCGAGCTTGCGAGCCGCATCGCGGCGCTCGCGCCCGGCGACCTCGACCACGTGTTGTTCTGCAATTCCGGCTCCGAGGCGGTCGACACCGCGCTCAAAGTCGCGCTCGCCTACCACAACATCCGCGGCGAAGCGTCACGGGCGCGGCTGATCGGACGCGAACGCGGCTATCACGGCGTCGGCTTCGGCGGCATTTCCGTCGGCGGCATGCCCAACAACCGGAAATATTTCGGCAGCCTGCTCGCCGGTGTCGACCATCTGCCGCACACCTATAATCGCGAAGAGCAGGCCTTCACCAAGGGCGAGCCGGAATGGGGCGCGCATCTCGCCGACGAGTTGGAGCGCATCGTTGCCCTGCATGACACCTCCACCATCGCCGCCGTGATCGTCGAGCCGATGGCAGGCTCGACCGGCGTGCTGCCGCCGCCCAAAGGTTATTTGCAGCGCTTGCGCGCGATCTGCGACAAATACGGAATTCTTCTGATCTTTGACGAGGTCATCACCGGCTTCGGCCGGCTCGGCCACGCCTTCGCGGCCGAGCGCTACGGCGTCGTGCCCGACATGATCACCTTCGCCAAGGGCGTCACTTCCGGCGCCGTGCCGATGGGCGGTGTAGTCGTGCGAAAGGGCATCCATGACACCTTCATGCGCGGGCCCGAGCACGCGATCGAGCTTTTCCACGGCTACACCTATTCGGCCCACCCGCTCGCCTGCGCCGCCGGCCTTGCCACGCTCGATCTCTATCGCGACGAGAAGCTGTTCGAGCGCGCGAAGAAGCTCGAGCCGAAATGGGCGGATGCGGCGATGAGCCTCATGGGCCTCCCGGGCGTGCTCGATATCCGCACCGTCGGGCTCACCGCGGCGATCGACCTTGCCTCCAGGCCCGATGCCTTCGGCAAGCGCGCCTTCGAGACGATGGATCGGGCGTTCCACGAGGACGACTTGATGCTGCGGGTGGCCGGCGAGACCCTCGCGCTCACCCCGCCCTTGATCATCACCGAAAGCCAGATCGGCGAGATGTTCGAGAAGGTCGCGAAAGTCATCAAAGCCGGCGCCTGAGCCGTACCTTTCCCCTCTCCCAGCCAAAGTCGGATGTTTCCGACTTTGGCCAACTATGAAATTGCCGAACTTGGGAACACCCAAGTTCGGCTGGGAGAGGGGAAGAACTATGCGGCTCCGCTAATACTTCCGCCCCTTTCGGGCCCCGGCTATGGTGCGAGGGGGCGATTCGCGGCTACATTCTCGGTCCGGCAGGAGCCCGCGTGCCCGGGGAGTGAGATGCGTTTCGGCACCATTTTCATCATCGTCTGCATGGCGCTGATCGCGGCCTCGATCGGGGCCGCGCTACATTTCATCGCCGGGCTTCAGGCCTCGGAGGCCGCCTATATCTCGCTCGCGATCCTGTTCGCGCTGATGACCTGCGAGGTGGTGGCTTCCAGAAACCGCGACCGCGCCGAGATCGCCGAGCGCTTCGAAGAATTGTCGCGCGCTTCTTCCGATATCGCCCGCGAAGTCGGCGTGCTGGGTCGTCGCGTGGCGACGCTGGAAACTGCCGCGGGCGCCGATTTGAAGTCGATCACGGCGCCGTTCGCCCGTGAGATCGGGGAATTGGCCGATCTCGTCGAGGACCTCGCCGAATCGGTGGCGGTCCACGACGCGATCATTTCGACGCCGCAGCCCATACTGGAGGCGCACTCCGAAGCGGAGGTGCCGCAGAGCGCCGTTTCCGCGAAATCCGCAGCCGTCCCCGCTCAGGTGCCGAGCCCCTTCGAAGGCAAGAGCGAGCAGGAGCTTGTCGCGATCCTTCGGGCCGCGATCGCGGAAGATCGCATCGACCTTTATCTGCAGCCGATCGTCACCCTGCCGCAGCGGAAGGTCCGCTACTACGAAGCGCTTTCGCGCCTCCGCCTCGCCGACGGAAAAATCGTCGACGCCAAGGATTTCATCGGGCAGGCGCGCAAGGACGGGCTCGCGCCGCAGATCGACCAGCGCCTGGTGCTTCGCTGCGTGCAGATCGTGCGGAGGTTAGCCGCCAAGAACCGCGACGTGAGCCTCTTTCTGAACATCGCGCCCGAGACGCTTTCGAGCGGCGGCCTTTTCACCGAAATTCTAAGCTATCTCGATGCCAACCGGGCGCTCGCGCCCTCGCTCGTGCTCGAATTCTCGCAAGCCGTCTTTCGCGCGCTCGGGCCCGCCGAACAGATCAATCTTGCCCAGCTCGCCGAGCGCGGCTTTCCGCTCTCGCTCGACCGGGTCGAGGATTTAAAGCTCGACCCGCGCACGCTCGCCGAGCGCGGCGTGCGCTTCATCAAGGTGCCGGGCGAATTGATGGTCGCGCGCGCGGCCGAGACCGGCAGTCAAATCCACCCGGCTGACCTCGCCGATTTGCTCGCGCGCTTCGGCATCGATCTCGTCGCCGAGCGGATCGAGACCGAATCGCTCGTGGTCGATCTTCTCGATTACGACGTGCGCTACGGCCAGGGATTCCTGTTTTCGACGCCGCGGCCCGTGCGCACGGAAATCCTGGCGGCCGAATACCCGGCCGAGCGCCGCACTCCCGTGCCGGCCAATCGCGGCGAGGCGGCGCCCGCACCCGCCGAGCGCGGGGTCCGCGACATCGCCAAAGTCGTCCGCAAAACCGGCTAGAATTCCCCGCCAATGCTGAATTCGCCCGCGCAGCTGCCGCCGGTCGTCGACGCGCTCGCGCCGCTCGCGCAGCGCTACGACCTGTTTCTGTGCGACGTCTGGGGCGTGGTGCACAATGGGGTCGCGGCTTTTCCGGCAGCGAACGAAGCGTTGACGCGCGCACGCGCCGCGGGCGTCACGGTGATCATGATCTCGAACGCGCCGCGGCCGGGCGCCGTCGTGAAAAAGCAGATCGCGCGCTACGGCGTTCCCGCATCCGCCTATGATGACGTCGTCGCCTCCGGCGACGTCACGCGCGAGGAACTCGCAGCGCGCCCGGGCGCGCGCGTCTTTCACCTCGGCGCCGAGCGGGATTTGCCGAATTACGAGGGGCTCGCTGTCACCCTCGTCGATCTCGACCACGCCGATCTCGTCGTCTGCACCGGCCCGTTCCACGACGAGACCGACACGCCGGACGACTATCGCGAGCTGCTGGGGCGTATCAAGGCGCACGATCTTTTGCTTATTTGTGCCAATCCCGACATCGTGGTCGAGCGAGGCGATCGGCTCGTCTGGTGCGCGGGCGCGCTCGCCGCGATCTATGACGAACTCGGCGGAAAGACGATTTACGCCGGGAAGCCGTATGCGCCGATCTACAAAACGTGCTTCGCGCGCGCCACGGCGCTGCGCGGCCGGGAAGTGCCGCGCTCGCGCATGCTTGCGATTGGCGACGGCCTGAAGACCGATTTATTGGGCGCTGCGCGCCAGAAAATCGATTGCCTGTTTATCACCCGCGGCATTCATGCCGCCGATTTCGGCCTCGACGATAAGGGCGGCATGGACCGTGACAAGCTCGCGCGCGCTTTCGCGGAAGCGGGGGCCGCTCCCGTCGCCATCATGCGCGAACTGATCTGGTGAAGGAATTCGGCCGGCTTAGGCGAACAGCCCGTCAATATCGTCTTGCGTCGCGCTTTTCGCTTCGTCTTCGATGATCTTATCGATCTCGCCTTGCCCCGCGCCGTCGCCGGCAAGCGGAGGGCCGTGAATGAACAGGCGAAGCTTGCGCTCGACCTCGGCGGCCTCTTTGTCACTCGCGGGCCCGCTCGCATCCTTCGCGCCCGTCGCGTCGGCAAAACGCGAGACGCGGGTTTCGATGTGCTCGAGCGTCTCGACGACCTTGGCGACCCGCTGGCCGGTGATGTCCTGGAATGCGCAGGCCTCGAACACAATGGTCATGCGCTCGGCGATAAATGCTTTGTAAGCGGCAAGGTCCGGTAGATCGGCCGCTATCGCGGCCTCCGCGCATTCCATGATGGTGTTCGAAGCCTGCTCGGTCGCCGTGACGATGGCCGCGAGCTCATGGCCTGCCGCCGGAATGCGCCGGTTCCGCAGATCGTTCGCCTGTAGCGCGCTGATTTCCCGGCGCAAGGACTGGATGTAATCCGCGATGTCGTTGAGTTCGCTGCGGATCGCGCTGTCGTCGATGAGGGCCATGACGGAATTCCGAACGCGCTTGTTATTAGCTGGCGAATACGGCGTCGATCTTGCTCTTGAGCGTCTGCGCGTTGAACGGCTTCACGATGTAATTGTTGACGCCGGCCTTCTTGGCGGCGACTACGTTTTCGGTCTTCGATTCGGCGGTCACCATGATGAAAGGGGTCTTGCCGAGCGAAGGATCGGAGCGGACTTCTTTCAAGAGCTCGTAGCCCGTCATCGGCTCCATGTTCCAATCGGAAATCACCAGGCCGTACTTTCGCCCGCGCATTTTGTTGAGCGCTTCCGAGCCGTCGGCGGCCTCGTCCACGTCCTCGAAGCCGAGCTGCTTCAAGAGATTACGGATGATGCGGATCATGGTCTTGTAGTCGTCGACGATGAGAATCGGCATCGAAATATCGGCACTCATGAATCCCACTCCCCGCGCACGTCCTGTTCGCAGCGCCCCCAATCAGGCCTCTGAACGCTAGCCTTCGGGGTTTGAGATTGAGTTAATTGGCGCTTCTTCAAAGTTAACCCGGCGTTCAGATTCTGGCGGCGGCGGCATCGAAAGGAGCGCTTGCTGCGGAGGTAAATCTTGCGCAGTTTGCCCCGAGAATAGGGATTCGATGAGCGCGCCCTTCGTTCATACGCTTTATTTCGAGGATCTCCGCGTCGGCATGCAGGAGACCTTGATGCGCACGGTCATGGACGAGGACGTGGTCGATTTTGCCCGCATTTCGGGCGACGACAACCCGATCCATCTCTCCGAGCGCTATGCCGCGAAGACGCGCTTCGGCCAGCGCATCGCCCACGGCCTTTATACGGCGAGCCTGATTTCGGCGGTGTTGGGCACCCGGCTTCCCGGTCCTGGTGCTGTTTACCGCTCGCAGACCCTCCATTTCCATGCACCGGTGAAGATCGGCGACGTGGTGACGGTGGTCGTCGAGGTTGTCGAGCTCGTGCCCGAAGGCCGCAAGGCGCGGCTGCATTGCGAGGCGCTCGTCGACGGCCAAGTCGTGCTCGACGGCGAGGCGGCGGTCTCGGTACCCGGCCGGCCCAAGCAGCCCAAGCAGACTTGACGCTCGGGGGCACGGGCGGCACCTTTCGCCGCAAAACACGAACCGGTTTTTCATGACAACTCGCCCGACTTCTCCGTCCGCCTTCACGGTGGTGCGCAACGGCGATCCCGTGCCGGAGCGGATCAAGGGCGCCTTCGTCGCCATCGGCAATTTCGACGGTGTGCATCGCGGCCATCGCGCCGTGATCGATGCCGCGATCGCGCACTCGAAGAAGGCCGGCGGGCCCGCGATCGCGCTTACCTTCGAGCCGCATCCGCGCGCGTTCTTTCAGCCCGACCGGCCGCTCTTTCGCCTGACGCCGGAGGCGGCGAAGCTCAAGCTCTTGGCGGCGGCCGGGCTCGATGGCGCCGTGGTGATGACCTTCGGTGCGGCGCTCGCCAAGGTCACTGCTGAGGATTTCGTCGCCGATATCCTGGTCCGGCGCCTCGCCATCACAGGTGCTGTCGCCGGCGCCGATTTTCATTTCGGCAAGGGCCGGCAAGGCACGCCCGATTTCTTGCGCCACGAGGGCAAGCTGCGCGGCTTTGCCGTCGATCTGATCCCGCCCTTCCTCGTCGATGGAAAGCCGGTTTCCTCGAGCGCGATCCGCGAGGCGCTTTCCCGCGGCGAGGTCGAGCGGGTCAGCGCGCTCCTCGGCTATCCGTGGTTCGTCGGCGGCAAGGTGGTCCACGGCGAGAAGCGCGGGCGCGATCTCGGATTTCCGACCGCGAACGTCGCGCTCGACCCGGCCTGCGCGCTTGCGCAGGGCATTTATGCTGTGCGCGTGCTCGCCAAGGGCGCGATTCATGACGGGGTGGCGAGCTTCGGCCGGCGTCCGACCTTCGGCGAGGGCGCGCCTTTGCTCGAGATTTATCTTTTTGATTTCTCCGGCGATCTTTATGGCGAAGAGGTCACCGCCGCATTCATCGGCTGGATCAGGCCGGAGCTTAAATTCGATACCGTCGGAGACCTCGTGCAGCGAATGAACGAGGATAGCCGTTTGGCGCGCGAGAAACTCGTGCGCGCGAAGGGCGTATTTCCACCTGTTATCGCCTAGCTCCCACCCGCTTCCCGCCTTTAATCCGTAAGTAACGATTAAGGGCGACCGTGAGCGTTCTCTTGGGGTGAATCAGCTTCATGCAGCGGCTTTTCGATAGGCTGAGCTTGGTCAGCCGGGCGCTTATCCTGATCGGTTTCGTGGTCGCACTGACGACGGCATGCGTCGTCGCAGCGGCCTATTGGGCGCTGTCGAACGAGTTCGCCGTCAAGGCGAAGAACGACATCGAAGTGAATCTCCGCACGCTCACGCTCGCCTTTGCCGACAAATATGCCGACACCACGGTCAAGATGGAGGACGACAAGGTCGTGCGCATCGAGGCGCCTGGCATACCGATCTTCCGTAGTCACACGCTTGTGGATCTGACGGCCTCGTATGCGGGCGGCAACGCCACAGTGTTCGAATATGACGAGGCGAGCGACAACTTCATCCGCCGCACGACGAATGTGAAGAAAGAAAACGGCGAACGCGCGATCGGAACGGCGCTCGCGCCCGACCATCCCGGTCAGGCTTATCTGCGCCGTGGCGAGGCCTATAAAGGCCCCGCGGTGCTGTTCGGCCGGAAGTTCTATACCGCCTATCAGCCGATCTTTAATCCGCAAGGCAAGACGATCGGCATTCTCTATGTCGGCATGCCAATCGAAATTTACGATGCGATGCTCAGAAACGGCATCGAGAGCATGGTGCTCGTCGCCGGTGTCGGCATTCTTCTCGTGCTCCTGTTCAGCATGTTCCTCGTCCGCAAGAGCGTCGAGCCGCTCGGCGAAGTGACGGACACGATCACGCACCTCGCGCAAGGAAGGCTCGACGCCGAGATCGCGCACAGCCGGCGGCACGACGAGATCGGCGCCATTGCCCGCGCGCTTTCCGTGTTCCGCGAAGCGACGGCAAGGAACCGCACACTCGAGGAGCAGGAGCGGGACAAAGCCGATCACGAACGCAAGCGCGCGATCGAGATCGCCAATCTCACGCGTGAATTCGAGCACAAGGTATCCGTGGCGCTCGGCGAAGTTCTCAAGACCATCAGTGCGCTCGCGGGCGACGCCACCGCCATGCGCAAAGCCGCCGAGACCACCAAGAACCGCGCCTCGAGCGCGGCGCAGTCGGCGGGCTCGGCGAGCGGCAACGTGCAATCGGTGGCGGGCGCGGCCGAAGAACTCGCGGGCTCGGTCGCCGAAATCGGACGGCAGGTGTCGACCTCCTCCGATATCGCCGCACGCGCGGTGCGCGAGGCCGAAAGCACCAACGCCCAGGTGCAGGAACTGTCGGCTGCCGCGGTCAAGATCGGCGAAGTGGTCAACCTCATTCAATCGATCGCGGAACAGACCAATCTCCTCGCGCTCAACGCCACGATCGAAGCGGCGCGCGCGGGCGAAGCGGGCCGTGGCTTCGCGGTGGTGGCGGCCGAAGTGAAATCACTCTCGAGCCAAACCGCGCGGGCGACCGAGGAAATCGCGGGCCAAATCGCCACTATGCAAAAGGCGACGCAGGGGGCGGTCGCCGCGATCGGCGGCATTTCCGAGACGATCGGCACCATCGACCGCATCGCGGTCGCGATCGCATCCGCGGTCGAGGAACAGAACTCCGCGACGCAGGAGATTGCGCGGGGCGTCGGCAGCGCGAAAACCGAAGCCGAGTCCGCACGTGCCTCGATCACCGAAGTGGAAGGGGTCGCGGGCGAGACCACCCGCGCCTCGGCGGCGGTTTCCATGGCGACGGACGCCATGGCGTTCGAGCTTCGCGTGCTCGACGAAGAGGTGAAGACCTTCCTTACCCGCATGCAGGCGGCCTGACGCCGCAATCCGCACTGGCAAGGCCCGGGCGCGGCTGCTAGAACGCGCGCGAATATTTGCAAACGAGCGCCGCGCCGATGTCCGTCGAAAAAAAGCCGAGCGACGCCAAGGACTATAGCTCCACGCTGTTTCTGCCCGAGACGAATTTTCCGATGCGGGCGGGCCTGCCGCAGAAGGAGCCCGAGCTTCTCACGCGCTGGCAGAAAGAGGGCCTCTACGACAAGCTGCGCCAGGCTGCGAAGGGGCGCACGAAATTCGTCCTCCACGACGGGCCGCCCTACGCCAACGGCAACATCCACATCGGGCACGCGCTCAATAAGATCCTGAAGGATCTCGTCACTCGCTCGCAGCAAATGCTCGGCTACGATTCGAACTACGTGCCGGGCTGGGATTGCCATGGCCTCCCGATCGAGTGGAAGATCGAGGAGGAGAATTACCGCTCGAAGAATAAGCCGAAGCCCGACTTGTCCAATCCCGCCGCCATGATCGCGTTCCGGCAGGAATGCCGCGCCTACGCCGAGCATTGGCTCGGCGTGCAGCGCGAGGAATTCAAACGCCTCGGGGTCGAGGGCGATTGGAAGCATCCCTACACCACGATGGATTTTTTCGCGGAAGCGCAGATCGCGCGCGAATTGATGAAGTTCGCCGCGAACGGGACGCTCTATCGCGGCTCGAAGCCGGTGATGTGGTCGGTGGTGGAAAAGACCGCGCTGGCGGAGGCCGAGGTCGAGTATGAGGATTACACCAGCGATACGGTGTGGGTGAAGTTTCCGGTGAACAAATACAGCGTTCCGGGATCTTTCATTCTCAATATGAATTCGAAACTCGGAACGCCAGAAGGCGACAGCGTATTAACTGCGGAGTCCGAACGACTCCTGAATCAGAGCGGGTTACGGGGTGCCAGCATAGTTATCTGGACCACAACTCCTTGGACGATTCCGGGCAATCGAGCAGTTAGCTACTCGCCCAAGATTTCCTACGGGCTTTACGAAGTAACAGACGCGCCCAACGATAATTGGGCAAAAGTCGGTAACAAATTCCTCCTCGCCGATAATCTTGCCAGTGAGGTATTTAGGCAGGCTCGCGTAACCTCATATGAAAAACGCCAGGAAGTAACGCCGCAATTATTGAGTGCTATTTCGTGCGCGCACCCACTTGCCAATTTTAATGAGCGATATGGCTTTGAAGTGCCTCTGCTTGTTGGAGACTACGTTACCGACGACGCAGGCACTGGCTTCGTGCACACTGCACCGGGGCACGGTCGCGACGACTTCGATGTATGGACTGCGAGCAACGCGGAGTTAGAAGCACACGGCATCAACACAACGATTCCCTACACTGTCGACGAGAACGGCGCTTTCACCGATCAGGCGCCGGGCTTCACGGGAAAACGCGTCATCACCGACAAGGGCGAGAAGGGCGACGCCAACGAAGCCGTCATCAAGGCGTTGATCGACACCGGCATGTTGATCGCGCGCGCCCGCCTCAAACACCAATATCCGCATTCTTGGCGCTCGAAAAAGCCGGTGATCTTCCGCAACACGCCGCAATGGTTCATCGCGATGGATAAGGACATCACCGATGAAAAAGGAAAAGCGAGGCCGGGCGATACGCTCCGTCACCGCGCGCTTCAAGCGATCAAGGTCACGCGCTGGGTGCCGCCCGCGGGCGAGAATCGCATCACCGGCATGATCGAGTCGCGCCCCGACTGGGTGATCTCGCGCCA
>PLJS01000334.1 GCA_003140315.1 Hyphomicrobiales bacterium | reverse complement strand
GGGGGCCTTAACAGCACCCACTTCTGTGGCGCTCACGCGCCGGTGAAGGAGCCGTCCACAGCATCAGGTCCGGACACTTGCGTCGTCATGGTGTATCCTCGCCGCGCCGCCAAACTGTTCAGCATTGGGAGGATCAAATGAAGCAAATCAGCCGCAGAACCATGCTCGGAACGGCTGCCCTTCTAGACCCGGTCAGGCCTGGGTCAGCCGCCGGCCTGCATCGGGGCGAGCTGGTCCAGGAACTTCCACTCGCAGCGATCGAGAGATACCTCGAGGCCCTTCGCGACGTAGTTCAAGACTCGCATATGCACATCGTGTGACCGTTCAGGTCGCTCAGCGTGGCCCGAGGTTGCGCCCGGGTTGACGCCAGACTCGATACGGCAAAAATATGCTCAGACCGTCCTGTCGACGCGGATCGTCCCGGTTGCGTGCAGTTTTTGGGAAAGAAAAAATGTTTTCACACAGCTTGGACCCAAACCGAAAGTCGCGCTCTCACCTGTGCGGTCTGTAATTCCTATTGGGGAGACTTGGCTGGTTCACCAGACTGAAGTATGCCTGCAATCGTCTCCCAGGCGAAATTTTTAATTATTACGAACGGCGGGTTCTCCAACTCCACCGTGGTATTCGTCTTCACGTTGCATCCAGAAACTAGACGCGAAATCTGGATTTCACCGTCGGTATAGTAGGAGTCGCCTTCTCCGTTCCGACCATTAAGCGTTGGACCGATGCCGGAGACCTCATAGATCGCTTCGACAACCTTCGTGGTTTTGAGGTCCGCGGTGAGTCGGCCTCGTTCAGCATCAATATCCGGTGCAATATGATGCGTGACCTGCCCGGTGTAGTGGCTGATGCCCACGCCGCGGTCGAGCGTTACGGCGCCGAGCCAGACCGGTCTGCCTTCCTCACCCGCCTTTAGAACCTCCCAGAACCGCACATGGTGGCGCCGATCTGGACTTTTACCATCGGGCCTTTCGAACGCTAAATCCTCGCGCTTGCCCTGATAGAAAAGATTGCTCACAGGCGCATTTCTGTAAGGCCGATCCAGCACAACGCTACCTACTATCTCAAGACTCGATCTGAAAGTAACTGGGTCAGCCGGGTACCAAGTCGCCGCATGCATGGCACACAGGACATCGTCTCGCGTTCCAACGAGACCGACGTTTAATGGGTCGCCTGGAATACCCTGAACGGTGCTTGTTAACATCGGAAGGCCAGCCAGCCCCTTTTGATGCTCATAGTGAGTCCAAACAAGCGGGAGTGCAACATAGGCAATAATTCCATAGGCGATGAGGATTGCCAGCAAAGCGGCAAATGCAATTCGCTTCCTTGAGCCCTGCCATACCATTGAAGCAAACCAACCGCCGACGGTCTACCCTTACTAGCCGGGCTATCGGCAGGTCGCAACAGAGTGCTTTCCGAGGTCGCTACTTGGCGCTGATCACGACCCGGTCAGCTCGTCCCCTTTCACACCGCAATGGCATGGCGGCCACGGCCGCTTGCGGCCCAAATGCGAAGTTGCCGAACGCTGCGTGACCGTCCGCTGGTGAACTAAGAACCGACCAAACATTCAGGTGATTGGAAGTCGCTTCACGATCGAACTCGGAAGTGGAGTGGGCTGTATGGCGCGAAGCGGTACCCATCCGCATCTTCAGTGTGGCGAATGGAGGAGCCGTCCACAGCATCAGAAGCGGACTTATCCGCCGCTTGATCCATATTCTCACCCGGCCACTCCTGCGATAGACTCTGCGGGTCAGCGAAGGGGCACTCCTTTGTTGCGCTCTCCCGTGCGGTGGTACTGGGGCCGAGATATCCCGCCGACAGGCGAATGGCCGCTCTGAGGAGAGTCCGATGACGTCAATGTGGCTGGCGGCCGTGTTCTGGCTCGGCCTTCACTTTGTCGTGGCTGGGCCGCTGCGCTGGCTTCTCATCGACAAGCTGGGTGAGCGCCTCTTCCGCGGCATCTTTTCTCTGCTCAGCCTCGCGGGGCTGGTGTGGTTCGTCGTCGCGTACCGTATGGCGCCCTTTGTCCCGCTATGGCCGACAAACCCAGCATTTGGCTGGCTTGCGTTTGTTCTGCTGTTCGTGGGGTTTCTTCTCACCGTGGTCGGCATCGGGCCCACGAATGCGACAGAGACAAACGCCCCTCGGATGATTGCCGACAAGCTGCCGGTCTATGGCATCACACGGGTCACGCGTCACCCGCGCCTATGCGGCCTATCGCTTTGGGCAATCGCCCATATGCTGGTCAACGGCCACCTCGCTGCACTTATCATGTTCGGTGCGTTGCTCGTCACGGCCCTGAACGGCATGGTGTCCATCGACCGCAAACGACGCCGTACGCTCGGCCCGCTCTGGGACGAGTTCGAAAAGCAGACCTCGCTCGTGCCGTTCGCCGCCATCCTTTCCGGCCGCACGCGCTTCGAACTTGCCGAGTTCCAGGTCTGGCAGGTCGCGCTCGCGGTCGCGCTTTTCGCGAGCGTTGTCTGGCTGCATGGTATCATCGGGCCATCACCGCTCTGGGCCCTGCAGACGTGACCAGAGCGCCACTGCTGTGGCGGCGATGGCGGGCCATGGCCGAATTGTTTTACGGCGCTGATATCGCCTGCCTCGCTAGCGGGCACGACTTCTGCAGCGGGTCCCATCTCGGACATGGATGGTTTGCACCTTTTGAGCTTGCAGCAAAGTGACGGCGCTCGCCTATAATATCAAACGAGCCATCATCATCGGCGTACGACTGACCAATTGATCAATTGCAAGACAAGGTGCCGCTATGGGTAATTTGCTGGACGATCAGAGGCTCCTTGAAGAAGAAGCGGACCAAGTTGTTGAGCTACTTCAGCTAGAAGCATTGCTGAGCAATGTTGGCAGACCGATAAGAGTCGGCAGTTCCGCAATGGGTTTGATGGTTCGCCGAGATATCGATATTACCGTAGTCTGCGAGAACCTGTCTTTGGAAACACGCGCTGCCTTCATTCAAGCCGGGGCGAAATTGATGTTGATGGATCGCCATGTGGTCTCTGTCCGCTTCAGAAACGACACAGGCGCTTGGAATACTGATCCAGCATCTTATCCAGATGGCCTTTACCTCGGGGTATCGACCCGCACCAATGAGGGGATCGACTGGACCTTGGATATCTGGGCGGTTGATCAGCCGGAAAGGCAGCCCGACTTGAAACACTTACGCACGCTTTTATCGCGTCTGAACGATGATCGTCGGAAGACGATACTGTTGATCAAACAGGCTTTGGCGGCAGCAAAATCTTGCTCTTCGGAAAGTAAGATTCCGAGTGCATATGTTTATGATGCAGTCATCGGGGACGGTGTTGGCAGCGTGGAGCAGTTTGCTGAATGGTTGGCCCGCAAGAAGGCAACTGGATCACCATGTCCGCCGTCCTTTGAGAAATATGCTTGCCACCGTCCGTCTTCGGACAGTCTCCAAGAACTTCGCGACGGCGGATAAGTCCGTTGTGGCCCGAAGCAGCGGTGCCGCCGCGTCCGCGATTCCGTCGCTATCAGATCAGAAGCGGACTCATTCTACTCACTGCGAGTATTTCGCATTTTGACCCAGGCTGTGTGAAAACTCCATCGCCGCTATGATTCCCTTGCTGAATCGGCGG
>PLJS01000183.1 GCA_003140315.1 Hyphomicrobiales bacterium | reverse complement strand
ATTAACTCGAAAATGCTCTAGTGCGCGGGGCGTGGGATCATGCTGAGAAGCAGGCGGTGTGACCGGGGACGGGCAAAATCCCGATCGGTATCACGACAACGCTGCCGGCAATGGCGCAAGCGCGGTGCGCGTCAGACTCGACGAGATCGCGACGGCGGCAGCGTAAGCTGAAGTTAGAGCAGCATCAGTGTCGAAATGTCATTTAGTGCGTAGACTCGACACTCGAACGCTCCAAGAGGCCCTGGGCGACGAAGTGACTCGCAAATACATTGTCATTTGGGATCCTAATCGCCCGGAGCCAAAGCTCGCCGCTAACAAGAGCTTCGAAATCCGCCTTCGCGGCATGCACGTCGCCTGAGAATCGATCTTCCAACCCAAGTCCATCAGGTTCACCATTGAAGCTCATTATGCGAGCGAGATGAGCAAGCATGAGGACGGACCGGTGCCGCTCAATCAGCGTGAGCAAAGCGGCTCGAAGATCAGCTTGAGACTGCTTCAACTCCTCAAGGGGGACAAAAGTGCTCGTGAACCAGATCGGCGCAAGGGGCTCGACCGAAGAGCGATCTGTGCTCTCGTTCAGGCCAGATGGCGTAATGATGGTTCGCTCAATGCCCTTGATATCTCTCGGAGGCGCGCCCATCGCGGAAACACCCAAGAACACTCCTTGCGGAACCGGGAGCATGCCCGATCGGCAATGAGGCGGTCCATTGTGCGTCTGAGAGCGTCTGGCTCTTGCTTTGGGATCAGACCGATGTGGGAGAGGATTTTGCCGACGGCCAGGCGGCTTCCCTTGTAAGCAATGTGGTCGTGCGGCGTCGTCGCCAAAGCTCCAGCCTGGGTCGGTCCTTTGGAGAAACCGAGAATGACAATCTCTGCATTCGGATTGCCCCACGCGAGTGGGTTCGCCGTGATCCGCCAGCTTTCCTTGTCGTCCGTCGACTGAGTGACATCGAACGTGGCCGACGCTCCCCCATAGCAAAGCGTGCAGGGAACGCGGCCATGTTCAGGCAAACTAAAACTCGGCTCGGGCATGTATCACTCGTGGTCCGCATGGCTGCACCTACCCTGGCCGCGAGGCGATGGTTCGGTTGCAAAGTTTCGCTACAAGGCGCGGAGGCCGGAACGTCCAGCGAATGCTGGTGTCGCACGGAATCGCGGTCAACATCCGTAAACCTTTGAATCTTTCGGGTTCGCTTTGCCTTCTCTTGCAACACGCGCCGAAAATGCCAAATGGCGCTAAGTCTTTGACTTAGCACCGTTTATTTTGTTTCGGGGGATAGGATTTGAACTTATGATCTTCAGGTTGCGAGCCTGATGACCAGTTCCTTCTCACTCCTCCTTATACCCCAGCGCCTGCGCGTTCCCGGTCGCGCCGTAGTACTTGAACGGCAGGAACTTGCCGGTCATGCCGATCTTGACGCGGTCGCCCTTCGGATCGGCCTGGCGGTCGATCGTCATGTCGAAGTCGATCGCCGACATGATGCCGTCGCCGAACTCCTCCTCGATCAGCGCCTTCCAGGCCGGGCCGTTGACCATCACGAGTTCGTAGAAGCGGTAGATCAGCGGATCGGTCGGCGGCATCGGCACGCCGTGCCCGCGCATCGGCACCTCGTTGAGCATCGCTTCCTCGGATTTCGACAGGCCGAACAGCTTGGCTGCCGCGGCGGCCATCGGCTTGGTCATCTTCTGCTGGCCGAGAACGCCGCCCGTGATCATGACCGGCGACATGCCGCCGATCTGTTCGCAGATATATTTCCAGCTCCAGCCGTGCTCGCGCTTGAGGTCGAGCATCTTCTCGGTGAGATGTGAGCGTTTCATGGATGTTCTCCCCTGTTCAGGCGACGCGCGCGGCCGCGTCGGGCGTTGACGAATTTTCGATCACCCCCGGCCGGACCACCGGCACATGACGCGGATCGAAGGGCTTGCCCGTCATCTCGGCGGCGAAGCTCTTCGAGCGTATGACGAGGAAATCGATGATGTGGTTGCGCACCGCATAATAGAGCGGATGGCGGTGCACGTCGGCGCGGGCGCGGTCCTTCGGCAGCGGATTGTCGACGATCTCGGCGAGCCGCGCGCCCGGGCCGTTGGTCATCAGCACGATGCGGTCGGCCAAGTATATCGCCTCGTCGACGTCGTGCGTGATCATGAAGGCGGTCTGGCCGGTGGTGAGGCAGATGCGCCGCACCTCGTCCTGCAGCGTGCCGCGCGTCAAGGCATCGAGCGCCGAGAACGGCTCGTCCATCAGCATGATCTTCGGCTCGATCGAGAGAGCGCGCGCGATGCCGACGCGCTGCTTCATGCCGCCGGAGAGCTCGGAGGGGCGCTTCCCCTCGGCGCCGGTGAGGCCGACGAGATCGATGAATATCTGCGCCTGCGCCTGGATCTGCGCGCGCGTGTAGCGCCGCCATTTCGAGGATACCGCGTAGGCGACGTTGCCCATGACCGTGCGCCAGGGAAGGAGCGCGTGGCTCTGGAAGATCACCGCGCGGTCGAGGCTCGGGCCTTCGATCGCCTTCCCGTCGACGATCACGGCGCCGTCCGAGGGCACATCGAGGCCGGCGAGGATGTTGAGCACTGTGGTCTTGCCGCAGCCCGAATGGCCGATGACGCAGGTTAACTCGCCGCGGCGCATGCCGAGCCAGAGGTCCTCGAAGATCGTCGTCGTGCCGTAGCGCTTGGCGATGCCCTCGATGGAGATGAATTTGTCGCTCACGCCTCACTCCGGGAACGTGACGAGGCGCGTCGCGCGCGCAAGGATCAGATCGAGCAGCATGCCGACAATTCCAATTAGAATAATTGCAATAATAACATTTGTGATCGAAAGATTATTCCATTCGTTCCAGACGAAGTAACCAATGCCCGTCCCGCCGACGAGCATTTCGGCCGCCACGATGACGAGCCACGCGATGCCGATCGAAATGCGCATGCCGGTGAGGATCGTCGGCGCGGCGGCGGGGAGGATGATCGTGAAGGCGCGGCGCAAGGTGCCGACTTCCAACGTGCGCGCCACATTGAGCCATTCCTTGCGTACCGCCGCGACGCCGAAGGCCGTATTGATCATCATCGGCCAGAGCGAGCAGATGAAAATCACGAAGATCGCCGAGCGTCCGGAATCCTTGATGGTGTAGAGCGCGAGCGGCATCCAGGCGAGCGGTGAGATGGGTTTGAGAATCTGGATGAAGGGATCGAGCGCCTTGTTCATCAAGGGCGACATGCCGATCAGGAAGCCGACCGGGATCGCGACCAGCACGGCGAGGAAATAGCCGATGCCGACGCGCGCGATCGAATAGGCGAGCTGGATGCCGACGCCCTTGTCGTTCGGCCCATTGTCGTAGAACGGGCGCCGCAGGTGCTCCCACAGCTTGGCGCCGACATCGAGCGGCCCCGGCATCGCGGACTTGCCCTGCGTTGCGGTGACGCCCA
This sequence comes from Hyphomicrobiales bacterium, assembly GCA_003140315.1. Lineage (GTDB taxonomy): Bacteria > Pseudomonadota > Alphaproteobacteria > Rhizobiales > Xanthobacteraceae > PALSA-894. The sequence goes on along the minus strand of PLJS01000183.1, from coordinate 48,186 downwards.
TCAGCTTGGCGTATTCGGGATCCATCTGCTGCACCGCGCCGATGCCGCGCGTCGCGAGGTGCCAGGCAAGGATGAAGGTGACGAAGATCAGGATGGACACGAGCGCGGCGCGCAGGGTGAGGGAGGGGGTCATGGGACAGGCTCCATCCCTCCCCCTGCGGGGGAGGGTGGTTCGGCCGAAGGCCGAACCGGGTGGGGACTGCTCTCAGCAGCCCCACCCCACCCGACTGCTCGCTGCGCTCGCAGCCACCCTCCCCTTTCAGGGGAGGAATAAGAAAGGATGCCCGGCAGCATCCTCTTACGACGCCCGCTTGATCGCGAAGCTGTTGACGTACTCCTCCGGCTTGGCCGGATCGAAGGTCTTGCCCATCACGGCAAAGGATTTGGTCGTCGACGCCGGCGGCGTCAGCCCGACCTCCTTCATCAGCTTGGTGGTGTCGGTCGCAAGGAACACCTGCTTGGCGACGCCGGCGTAGTCAACGTCGCCCTTGATCTGGCCCCAGCGCTTCATCTGCGTGAGGATCCAGACCGCGAAGGACTCGTAAGGGAACGGGTCGAAATCAACGCGGTTGGCGTCCTTCTGAATGCTGCCAAGCCCGTCGGCGAAGGTGCCGGTCAAAATCTGTTCGAGCACCGTCACCGGCTGGTTGATGTAGTTCGCCGGCGCGATCGCCTCGGCGATTGCTTTCCGGTTTTCCGGCAGGTGCGCGAACGCAGTCGCATCGATGATCGCCTTCAGGAGCGCCGCGTAGGTGTTCGGCGCGCCGGTGATGAACTCCTTCGAGGCCGCGAAGGCGCAGCACGGATGGCCGTCCCACATCTCCTTGGAGAGCATGTGGATAAAGCCGACGCCGTCGAAGACCGCGCGCTGGTTCATCGGATCGGGCCCGAGGAAGCCGTCGATGTTGTCGGCGCGCAGGTTCGCGACCATTTCGGGCGGCGGCACCGCGCGGATCTGCACGTCCTGATCGGGATCGAGGCCCGCTTCCGCGAGGTAATAACGCAGCAGATAATTATGCATCGAGTAGTCGAACGGCACCGCGAACTTGAAGCCCTTCCAGGACTTCGGGTCGCGCTTATCCTTGTGCTTGATCGACAGCGTGATCGCCTGACCGTTGATGTTCTCGATCGCCGGTACCACGTAGGGCACCGGGTTCGAGCCGACGCCGAGCGAGATCGCGAGCGGCATGGGCGAGAGCATGTGGGCGGCGTCGTATTCCTTGTTCAGCGTCTTGTCGCGGATCACCGCCCAGCCGGCGGTCTTGATCACGTCTACGTTGAGGCCGTGCTTTTCGTAGAAGCCCATCGGCTTCGCCATGATGATCGGCGTCGCGCAGGTGATCGGGATGAAGCCGACCTTGAGGTCCTTCTTCTCGATCGCGCCGCCTTCGGCGAACACCTCCGTCGCGGTCTTGAGCGGGAAGAACTGCGAGAGGACCGCGAGCGCGGTCGAGGCGCCGACCGTCTTCAGGAAGGCGCGGCGCGCGGCTTCCTGCGGGAACACCTGCCGCATCACCGCGGAGGCGACCACGCCCTCGTAGCGCTTCTCGTCGCTCTGCGCCGCGACCGGCTCGCACATCATCGTGCGCGCGGCCTCGTGGTCGTGTTCCGGCTGGCTGCGATGGCGGCCGCAGATGCATCCGGACCGGTTGAGCGGGCGGTTGGGATCGAACGGACGGTCGTAGATCGTCATCGATACTCTCCTGGCTCGGCGCACGCCGACAAGAGAATAGTGTGCAACGGATATGCCAGCCCTTGCGGGGCGCGCTGCGGCAAAGAAAGTCCTGTAAAATCATAGATATAACCGTGCAACGAGACCCCGGAGAGGAGGGGGCCGGAGAGCTTCGGCAAGCCTGACGCGCAATTGTGCAGCACTGCCCAGGTTCTGGGCGAGAGGCTGCGTTTCCTTGTCAAAACGCCGTGTGCGTGTCACCGGTTGCGCATGACCGCCGAGGTCACCATTGCGGACGGGGCGCGGCTCGAACCGCATCCGCTGCGCGCGGCGGTGCTCGGCGAGGTGCATGCCCGCCCGTTCACGCCGATCGAGACGCCGCGCCGCGTTCTGCACTTCGCGTTCGAGACGACGCCGGAGCGCGCCGGAGCCGACCGCGGAGCGCTCGCCAAGTTCTGCGAGCAACGCGGGATCGCGGCGCCGAAGCCGTCGGACAAGCATCATCGCGTCGAATTCGACGCGATCGCGCTGCGCTGGGAGCAGCATTCCGAGTTCACCACCTACACCTTCGAGCTGCCGTCGCGGACGCCGGACGCGCCGTTCCATCCGCCGGCCGCCACCTTGGCGGCGCCGATGGGACTCGTGCCGCAGCCCGGTCCGGCGCTGGTCGCGGTCGACCTGCACCTTGTCGGCGACGCCGAGCGAAAGATCGCGCCGGAGCGCCTGTTCGATCGCGCAAGTCTCGCCGCGGCAGAGAACTCCGACGGCACCGCGCTCTATGCGACCGACTTCCGTGCCGATGCGGCGGGATTCGTGCGCATCCTGATCGCCGACCGCGGCCTCGGCGCCGAACGCGCGGGCGCGCTCACCCAACGCGTGCTCGAGATCGAGACCTATCGCACGCTTGCGCTGCTTGGGTTGCCCGAGGCGCAGCGGCTCGGCCCTTCGGTGCGGCACATCGAAACGCGGCTTGCGGAAGTCACCGCGGCGACGCGGTCGAGCAACGGGCTGGAGGCGAATCAGAGCCTGCTCGAGGAACTGACGTCGCTCGCGGCCGAGCTCGAAGCCGGCGCGGCCGCGAGCCAGTTCCGCTTTGGGGCGAGCCGCGCCTATGACGAGATCGTGCAGCGCCGCCTCGTCACCATCGGCGAGCGCAAGGTCGGCGGGCTGCCGACCTGGACCTCGTTTCTGGCACGCCGCATGGCGCCGGCGATCCGCACCTGCGCCACGCTCGAAGAGCGGCAGGCGAACCTCGCCCAGAAGCTTGCCCGTGCCGCGAACCTGTTGCGCACGCGCGTCGACGTCGAGTTGGAGCAGCAGAACCGCGACGTGCTGCGCTCGATGAACGAACGCACGCGGCTGCAACTGATGTTGCAGGCAACTGTCGAAGGGCTCTCGGTCGCGGCGATCAGCTATTACGTCGTCGGCCTGTTCGGCTACCTGGTGAAGGGTCTGTATGACGCGGGCCTGATCCGGGTCGACCCCGCGCTCGCAACCGGCGCGTTCGTGCCGGTCGCGGTTTTGCTGGTGTGGTGGATCGTGCGGCGGATCCGGAGCAAACACATCAAGGGCGCGGAGTGATCCCTCCCCGCTTCGCGGGGAGGGATAAGCTCACATCGGCGGTGGGGCGGTGCGCTCGACCGAGACGCGCGGCGTATGCAGGCTGCCGTCGTCCGCGCGGGTCGCGGCCGGGATGAAGACTTTCATGCCGACTTTGAGGTCGCTTCTGTCGCCCGGCACGTAACCGACGATCGGCGTGTCGGGCGTCACCACCACCTTCTGTTCACCGCCCTTGTAGCGCAGCGTGAAGGTGTTGCCGTTCACGCTGGTGACGGTGTCGGCGACGGTCGCGTTGGTCATGCTGGACTTCGGCCCCTCCCAGTCGCGATGCCCCTCCCCGGTTCCGCGCATGCTCTCCGGGAAGATGTGCACCTCCATGGCATGCAAAACGCCGTCTGCTTCCGACGTCGCGGCCGTACCGATGAACTCGCCCGGCTTGATGTCGGCAAGCGAGCGCTTGTCGATCGCCACAACGAGACCGTTGTCGGCGAGGACCACCTTCAACATCGTGCCGTCCTTCGCCTTGATGGACAGCGTATTGCCATCCACCTGCTCGATCGTCCCGCGTATGCGTAGCGGCGCCTGCGCCGCAGCGATCGTACTTGCGAGCAAAAGCGCAAGGCCGGCGGCGGTAGCAAAGCGACAAAATCTTGAGAGCTTCATGAATTCCTCCCATTGGAGCTGCGATGCCCCACCCGGCCGCCTTCGGCGGCCACCCTCCCCGCTTCGCGAGGAGGGATAATCCAAGTCACATCGGCGGCGGAACGTCGCCCCCGACGGTGATGCGCGGAGAACTGATGCTGCCGTCCTCGGCCTTGGTCCCGCGCGCGATGAAGATCACGGCGCCGACTTTAAGCGCGCTCTTGTCGGCGGGCACGAAGGTGACGATCGGCGTATCAGCGGGCACCATGATCGTCTGCGTGCCGTCCTTGTACTTCAGCGTGAGCTCGGGGCCGTCCACCTTGGTCACCGTCTCGGCCACGGCCGCATTGGTCATCGTGCTTTCGGGCATCAGGTCCCACGGATAATGCCCTTCACCGGTTCCGCGCATCGCCTCCGGGAAGATCAGGACCTCCAGCGCACGCGATGGCTTGCCGGGCTGCGGCATCGCGGCGATGCCGACAAAGTCATTCGGTTTGATGTCGGCGAGCTTGCGCTTCATCGTGGCGGCCACCCCGACATCGGCGGGAAGCTTGATGGTCAATGTCGCGCCGTCGCGCGATTTCACCGTCAGGGTCGCTCCGTCGACCTTCTCGATCGTGCCGCGCACGCGTACCGGCGCCGGCTCCGCCAGAGCCGCGGTGCCAGCCAGAACCGCCGCCAGAGCGGCGGCGCCGAGCGCTCGTCGCGCAATGATGAAATCCATGATGCCCTCCCTAGGCTTCCGATACGGCTTGAAGCCGCAATCACAGCGATCATAACACCGGCACGGCAGGCGCAATTCCCAATGCCGTGATCGTCGTTGGGCAATCGCCTGCCTCAATCGGCGGCAAATTGCCGACTAGCATCACCGCGGAGCCGTGCTAGAAAGAAACCCAATAACAAGATCGCGGCCATCCTGGGCGAATACATGCCAAAGTCCGTACGCACCATCAGCGCTGCCCCGGGGGGTACTTCCCCCTCGAGAATGCGCCGCCAGCCGCGGGCGTAAGGCGGGATTTCCGCCGGTCAGCCGATCGCCCGGGCCGAGGTTGCGTATGGATTTCCCGCTCGAACTCCTGATCAATGCCGTGATCGCGGGCGTGCTGCTCGGCGGCTTCTATATCGCGGTGACGGTCGGCATTTCGATCGCGTTCGGAATGCTCGACATCGTCAATATCGCGCATCCGGCCTTCATCATCCTCGGCTCCTACATCGCCTACATCGTCAATGCGCAGACCGGGCTCGATCCGATCCTGGCGGGCGTGCTGATGATGCCGGTGTTCTATGTGCTCGGCGCCGCCGTCTATCAGGTCTATTACCTCTCGTTCGAGCGGCGCGGGCAGGAGGCGCTGCGGGGCTTGGCCTTCTTCTTCGGCATCCTGTTCATCACCGAGGTCGGCCTGGTCCTCGTGTTCGGCGTCGACTACCGCTACGTCGAGGCCAGCTACGTCGGGCCGGCGCTGCATTTCGCCTTCATCGACCTGCCCTACCGCTTGCTGATCCCCTGCATTCTCTCGCTCGTCATGCTAGGCGTGCTCGATCTCTTCCTGTCGCGCACCTTCCTCGGCCGCGCCATCAAGGCCGTGTCGCAGGACCAAGGGGCACTCGCGCTGATGGCCGCGAACCCGATCCGCATCAAGCGCATCGCATTCGGCATCTCAATCGCGACAACGGCGCTCGCGGGCGCGTTCCTGATCATCATCCAGCCGGTCGAGCCCTCGGTCGGGCGTGAATATATCGGGCGCGTGTTCGCGATCGCCGTGCTCGGCGGGCTAGGCAGCCTGCCCGGCACCGTGATCGGCGCGATGCTGCTCGGCATCGTGGAGAGCATCACGGCGACATTCTATGGCCCCTCCTGGGCGCCCGCGGTCGCGTTCGGCTTCCTGCTGCTGACATTGGCGTTCCGGCCCTCGGGCCTTCTCGGACGATAGGGCGGACACGTGCGGTCGTGGCTTTTCACATTGGTCTGCATCGCGGTCGGCGCGATCACCTACGCGGTCATGCGCGGCGTCCACAGCGAGTATCTGTTCGTCGCCGGCTATGTGGTTCTTGAGTTCGTTGTGCTGGCGACCGCCTGGAATATCCTTGGCGGCTACTGCGGCTATGTGAATTTCGGCTCGGCGGCGTTCTTCGCGCTCGGCGCCTACACGACCATCTTCTTTCACAAGGCCTACCCGCTCCCGATCCCGCTGTTGATCGCGCTCAGCGCGGTGGTGTCCGGCATCGCGGGGCTCGGCATGGGCTATCTGACGCTGCGGCTGCGCGGCGCGTTCTTCTCGATCGCGACGCTCGCGCTCGCCGTCGTGCTGCAAACCCTGGTGGTCAACTGGGACTATGTCGGGGGATCGCGCGGCGCCTATGTGATCCGGCCGCAAGCCCTGAGCGCCTTCGGGCTCACGATCCCTTACGTCGAATATCTCTTCCTGCTGATGCTCGCCCTTGTCGTGATCGCCATAACGACGGCGCGGCTGATCGAACGCTCACGCCTTGGATTTGGCTTCGCGACGATCCGCGACGACGAGCTCGCCGCCGAAGCCTCGGGCGTGCCGACGCTACGGCTGAAGCTGATCGCCACGACCCTGTCGGGCGCTCTGATGGGCATGGCCGGCGCGCCGTTTCCCTACTACATCGGCTATCTGCAGCCGGCCTCGGCCTTCGGTCTGGAATATGCGGTGAATTCGATCGCGATGCCGATGATCGGGGGCACCGGAAGCTGGATCGGCCCGTTGGTCGGCGCGCTCCTGCTCGGCACGATCCAGCAAGTCGCGACGGTCACGATTTCATCGGCGGTCAACCTGCTGATCGTCGGGTTGCTGCTGGTCGCGTTCGTCATCATCGCGCCGAACGGCCTTGTCGGCTTCGTCACGCAGCGCCTGCGCGCGAGGGAGCCGTGATGGCCGAGCCGCTGCTCCAGGTCGATCAGGTCGGCAAGCGCTTCGGCGGGTTCGTGGCGCTCGACGGGATCAATCTTGCCGTTGCGCCGGGCGAGCGCCTCGGCCTCATCGGGCCGAACGGCTCGGGCAAATCGACGCTGGTCAATTGCATTTGCGGCGCGCTGCACAACGAGAGCGGCAGCGTGCGCTTCGACGGCCAGGCGATCGACGGCATGGCGGCGCACCAGCGCACGATCCTCGGGCTCGCGCGCTCATTCCAGCTTCCGCGCCCATTCCACAGCCTCTCAGTCGCCGAGAACCTGCATGTTCCCCTGCTCTACGCCGTCAGGGCGCGCTTCGGATCGCACCTTTCGGCGCGCGAGATCAACGACCACTGCATCGAATATCTGCGCCTTGTCGGGCTCGATGCGAAGGCCCACAAGCGGCCGCGCGACCTCACCCAGGTCGAGATGCGCAAGCTCGAATTGGCCCGCGCAATCGCCGCGGAGCCGAAGCTCCTGATCGCGGACGAGTCGATGGCCGGCCTGTCGCATTCGGAAGTGGAAGACATCCTCAAGCTGCTGGTCAGACTGAACGAGCGCGGCATCACCATCATCCTGATCGAGCACATCATGAGCGCGGTCATGAGCTTCTCGCAGCGCCTGGTCGTGCTGGTGTCGGGCAAGAAGATCGCCGACGGCGATCCGGCCGAAGTCGTACGCAACCCCGAGGTGGAGAAAGCCTACCTTGGCTAACAGCATCGCCATCAAAGGCGTCCATGCCGGCTACGGCGCCGTCCGCGTGCTGGAGGACGTGACGCTCGACGTGCGCCCATCCGAAACCGTGGTGCTGCTCGGCACCAACGGCAACGGCAANNATCGTCGACCTCGGCATCGCGCTGGTGCCGGAAGGGCGGCGGCTGTTTCCCAAGCTCACAGTGGAAGAGAACCTGCTGCTCGGCGCGTTCCGCCCGACTGCGCGCCGCGACATGGGCCGCAATCTCGATTTCTGCTACGAGATGTTCGATCGCCTGAAGGAACGCCGCCGCCAGCTTGCCGGCTCGATGAGCGGCGGCGAGCAGCAGATGCTGGCGCTCGCGCGCGCGCTGATGAGCGCGCCGCGCATCCTCCTGGTCGACGAGCCCTCCGTCGGTCTCGCGCCGATCCTGGTCAGCCGCACCATCGACACGATCAAGGCGCTGAAGGAGAAATATCACCTCACCGTGCTGATGGCCGAGCAGAACTTCAACCAAGCGATTCGCATCGCCGACCGCGGCTACGTCATCGTGCACGGCAGGATCGCGTTCGAGGGCAAGTCCGCCGCCGAGCTCAACAACAACGATCTGATCCGGAAGTTTTATCTGGGGCTGTGAGCAATCCCTCCCCCGAAGGGAGAGGGTGGCTGCGCGCGTTAGCGCGCAGACGGGTGGGGTGAACGTTGCTCAGACAAAGAACCCCCGCCCGGCCGCTTCGCGGCCACCCTACCCGCTACGCGGGGAGGGATAAAAAACGCCGCACGGTCATCCCGCGCTGCATCGTGCTGAAGAGCGGTGCGAGCCGACCGGCCGGTCACTTCGCCTTTTCGTAAGGATAGATCACGTTCCCGGTCTTGATCTCGGTCGGCGTGAGCACGGTCTGGTAGTTCATGCCCTTCCAGGTCTCGCCTTCCTTGATGTCGTGGTACTGCACCTGGATCATGCCGGACTTGGTCCACTCGCCCTTGGCGCCGTAGCTCCAGTCACCCATGATGGTCTTGTGCTCCGTCTTGCGCAGCCAGTCGGCGAGCTTGTCGTCGTCGACGCTCTTGGTCGCCGCGATCCCCTCCCCGAGCATGTTGACGTAGGCATAGCCCCAGCCACCGAGGTAATAGCCGAGCGGATCGACGCCCTCGGCACCGGCGCGCGCCTGATATTTCTTGAAGAACTCGGCGGCCGGCGCCATCTGCTTGTCGGTCGGGACCCACGTCTCGTAATTGACGATGCCGTTAAGCTTCGCCCCGAGTCGCTGCTTGAACACGGTCGCCTGCAGGCCGACCATCGCGCCGCCGACCATCTTCGGCTTGTAGTTCAGCTCATTGATCGTCTGCACCATGCCGACGGAGGAGAGCGGATACGAGCAGATCACGAACAGATCCGGATTCGCCGCCTGCACGGCACGAACGATCGGCGAGTAATCGGTCGTCGCCGGCGGATAGGTCTTGTCGTAGACGATCTTGAGATTGAACTTCTTGGCGTTCTCGCGGGCGCCCTCGCAGGAGTTGCGCGAGAACTCGGCGTCCTCGGCCGCGAGCGCGACGGTGGTCGGTTTCGGATCCTGCGCCAGAGCGGTCTGGAAGAAGCCTTCGGTGAAGGACGCCTTCGTGTCGGGACCGGTGGGCAACACCGCGAAGTATTTCGGGTATTTGAACTCGGCGTTCACATCGAGCGCGAACAGACTGATGAAAGTCTTGTTCTTCTGCATCACGACCGGCATCGCGGGCGCCACCATGTTGGTGGCGTAGCCCGAGACCACGAGGTCGACCTTGTCGGCGTCGAGCAGTTTGGTGTAGATCGCCGGCACCGTCGAAGGGTTGCTCTGATCATCGTAATAGACGAGCTTGACCGGACGCCCGAGCAATCCGCCCTTGGCGTTCGTTTCCTCTTCCCAGATCTTCATGCCGAGCAGCGCCTGCTTGCCGTTCGCGGCGAGCGGGCCGGTCAACGCCATGGAGAAGCCGATCTTGATTGGTTCGCCGCTCTGCGCGGCGACCGGCTGCAAAGCCAATCCCGCCAACGCGGCCACGCCGGCCATCAGGCCGAGCGTCAAAGATTTCAGTCTACAATGCATGATGTTCTCCTCCCGATTTGAAGCTTTTGATGACTTTTGCCCCATTGCCGCCCGGACGCCAAGCGGAGAATTCAGGCGGCGTTCCGGCCCAACCCATATTATGCCCACGCATGGCTGCCACGACCGGTTCCGAGCCCCCTATCGATTCCGTCCGGCCGCGTGATACATCGGCGGGCCGGAGCGGGCCGACGAGGGTAGATTGCGCAATGAATATCCATGACAAAACAAACGATTGGGGATTGGCCAAGTTCGGCGTCGGTCAGCCGGTACGGCGCACCGAAGACCCGGTCCTGGTGCAGGGACACGGCCGCTATACCGACGACCAGAACCTGGCGAACCAAGCCTATGCGATATTTGTTCGCAGCCGGAACGGGCATGGAGTGATCAAGAACATCGATACCAAGGCCGCGCGGACGATGCCTGGCGTGCTCGCGATCTATACCGGCGCGGACCTTGGCGCCTACGGCACGCTCAAATGCATCGTTCCGTTCAAGAATCGCGACGGCAGCGAGATGAAGAAGCCGAAGCGCCCCTCGCTGCCGACCGACAAGGTGCGTTTCGTCGGCGATCCGATCGCAGTGGTCGTCGCCACGACCGTGGCACAGGCGAAGGACGCCGCCGAGGCGATCGAAACAGACATCGAGCCGCTGCCCGCGGTCACCAAGGCAAGCGAGGCCGCCAAGCCCGGCGCGCCGACGCTCTACGACGAGGCGCCCGGCAACGTCGCCCTCGACTATCTCTATGGCGATCCCGCCAAGGTCGCAGACGCCTTCGCCAAGGCGGCGCACGTCACCAAGCTCACGCTGATCAACAGCCGCCTCGTGGTCAACGCGATGGAGCCGCGCGCCGCGATCGGCGAGTTCGATGCAAAGAGCGGGCGCTTCACGCTTCATGTCGGCTGCCAGGGCGCTTTCGGCATGAAGAATCAGCTCGTCGACATCCTCGGCGTGCCGGCCGACAAGGTGCGCGTGCTCATCGGCAATGTCGGGGGCTCGTTCGGCATGAAGGCCGCCGTCTATCCCGAATATGTGCCGCTCCTCCACGCCGCGCGCGAACTCGGGCGGCCGGTGAAATGGACCGCGGACCGGTTCGAGAGCTTCGTGTCCGACCACCACGGCCGCGACCATGAATTCGTCGGCGAATTGGCGCTCGACGCCAAGGGTAAATTCCTCGCCGTGCGTTTCGTCGGCTACGGCAACATGGGGGCTTATCTCGCCCCGGTCGCGCCGCTGATGTCGACACTCAATATCGTGAAGAACGCGGTGAGCATCTACAAAGTGCCGCTGATCGAAGTCGCGACCAAGTGCATGTTCACGAACTCGGTGCTGGTCTCCGCCTATCGCGGCGCCGGTCGGCCCGAGGGCAACTACTACATGGAGCGGCTGATCGACCGCGCCGCCGAAGAGATGGGCATCGACCGCTTCGCGTTGCGCCGGCGCAACCAGATCAAGGCGAGCGAAATCCCCTACGCCTCCTCCTCCGGCATGCAGTACGACAGCGGCGACTTCCCGGCGATCTTCGAGCGCGCGGTCGAGCTCGCGGACGTCAAGGGCTTCAAGCTGCGCAAGCGCGGGGCCAAGAAGCGTGGCAAGCTGCGCGGTCTCGGTATCGGCAGCTATCTGGAAGTCACCGCGCCTCCGAACAAGGAGATGGGCGGCATCCGTTTCGAGCCGAACGGCGACGTGACGATTATCACCGGCACGCTCGACTACGGACAGGGACATGCTGCGCCGTTCGCGCAGGTATTGACCGAGAAGCTCGGTGTACCGTTCGACCGCATCAAGCTGTTGCAAGGCGACAGCGACGAGCTGCTCGCGGGTGGCGGCACCGGCGGCTCGCGCTCGATGTATGCGAGCGGCACCGCGATCCTCGAAGGCGCCGACGAGGTGATCGCGAAGGGCAAGCAGATCGCGGGCGCCGTGCTCGAAGCCTCGGCCGGCGATATCGAGTTCGCCGCAGGGCACTTCACCATTGCCGGGACCGACCGTTCGATCGGGATCATGGAACTCGCCGAGAAGCTGCGCGCGGGACTGAAGCTGCCCGAGGGCGTGCCGCATTCGCTCAGCGTCAAGCATGTGACCAAGGAGCCGATCCCCTCGGTGTTCCCGAACGGCTGCCACGTCGCGGAAGTCGAGATCGATCCCGACACCGGCGTGATCGAAGTCGTGAGCTACAAGTCGGTGAACGATTTCGGCACCATCATCAACCCGATGCTGGTCGCGGGCCAGGTACATGGCGGCGTGGTGCAGGGCATCGGCCAGGCTTTGATGGAGAACACCGCCTATGACGCCGAGGGGCAACTCCTGACCGGCTCCTACATGGACTACGCGATGCCGCGCGCCGAGGACATGCCGGAGATCGGCTTTGAGAGCCATCCGGTTCCCGCGAAGGCCAATCCGCTTGGTGTCAAGGGCTGCGGCGAAGCCGGCTGCGCCGGGGCACTCACCTCGATGATGAACGCGATCGTCGATGCACTATCGGAGTACGGCGTCATCAATATCGACATGCCGGCGACGCCCGAACGGGTGTGGCAGGCGATCGAGGACGCGAAGGCGCGCCACGCGATGTGACCGGGCGGGCACGCCTCGACACGATTTCCATCCGGAACCATTTGCGCCGCATTTATTGGCGGCCGCCGTGGTAGCGTGGCGCCTCGACGAGAAACGCCGGAGGAACTTGTGCCCTCATTTCGCGCCAGAGTGTTTGCGGCCACCGCTCTGACCCTGCTGACCACGGCACTCGCCGTCCCCACGCCGAGCCATGCGCAAGACGATATGCGGGCGCGTGGCGAAAAGGCCTGTGGAGGCGACGCCGTGCGAGTCTGCAAAAAATTCCTCAAGGGCGGCGACTTCGCAGTCCTGTCGTGCTTCCAGGAAAACAAGTTGAAGCTGACGAGCCACTGTCGCAAGTTTTTGACCGACGCCGGACAGTTGAACTGATTTCGCGGTCGCAAGGCCACCCGAGAACGCCCGTGCGCAGGTGTCGCCCGTGCGGCGAAACTACGTTTTGACAGCCTAAGTCCGCCCACCTAACGTTCGCCGAGACAACGAGCGCGGGATACGCGCCACGTCAACGGGAGGACGACGATGATCCGCGCGCTCGGTCTGGCAGGCCTTGGCCTCTGGCTGATGGCCTTCCCGGCCACGGCTCAAATCTCCGACGACGTCGTCAAGATCGGGGTGCTGACCGACATGGTCGGACCCGCCTCCTCGCCGACCGGCCAAGGCTCGGTCACGGCCGCGCAGATGGCGGTCGAGGATTTCGGCGGAAAAGTCCTCGGCAAGCCGATCGTCGTGATCTCGAGCGACTATCAGCTCAAGCCCGATATCGGTGCGGGCGTCGCGCGGCGGTGGTACGACACCGAACAGGTTGATCTCATCGTCGATGTACCGGTTTCGGCGGTGGGCCTCGCGGTGCAGAACGTCGCCAAGGAAGCAAAGAAGCTTTTCATCACGCACTCCACCGGCGCCGCGGATTTCCACGGCAAGTTCTGCAATCCCTATTCGATCCAATGGGTGTTCGACACCCACGCGCTGGCGGTCGGGACCGCGCAGGAGGTGGTCAAGCGCGGCGGCGACACCTGGTTCTTCATCACGGATGACTATGCGTTCGGGCATTCGCTCGAGCGGGATGCGAGCGCGGTCGTCCTAAAGAACGGCGGCAAGGTGCTCGGCTCGGTGAAGCCTCCCTTCGCGACGCCGGACCTGTCCTCCTTCATCCTGCAGGCCCAGGCCTCGAAGGCGAAGATCATCGGCATCGCCGGCGGGCCGCCGAACAACATGAACGAGGTCAAGCTCGGCGGCGAGTTCGGCATCTTCCAGGGCGGGCAGCAGATGGCGGCCCTGCTGGCGCTCATCACCGACATCCATGCCATCGGACTGAAAGCCGCGCAGGGGCTCTTGCTGACGACGTCATTCTACTGGGACATGGACGACAAGACGCGCGAATGGTCGAAGCGCTATTTCGCCAAGATGAACAAGATGCCGACGATGTGGCAGGCGGGCGTCTATTCCTCGGTGATGCACTATCTCAAGGCCGTCCAGGCGGCGGGCACCGATGAGCCGCTCAAGGTTACCGCCGAGATTCGCAAGGTGCCGGTCGAGGACTTCTTCTCGCGCAACGGCAGACTGCGCGAGGACAATCTGATGGTCCACGACCTCGTGCTGGTTCAGGTCAAGAAACCCGAAGAGTCGAAATACCCTTGGGACTACTACACCATCCTCAGCCACATCCCCGGCGATCAAGCGTTTGGACCGCCCGATCCGGCGTGCAACATGGTGAAGTGAAAGCTGCCCTCAGCGGTCGAGAATTTCGCGCACCTTCGCGCTCAGCTCGGCAAAGGTAAACGGCTTGCCGACGAGTTCCGCGTCGGCATCGAGCCTGCCGTGATGCACGATGGCGTTGCGGGTGTAGCCGGTCGTGAACAGAACCTTCAGCTCCGGCTTGCGCCGCAAGGCTTCGTCGGCAAGCCGGCGGCCGTTCATCCCGCCCGGCATAACGACGTCGGTGAACAACAGATCGACGTGGTTCTTCTCGAGGACTTGCAGCGCGCTTTGCGCGTCCCCTGCATCGAGCACGCGGTAACCGAGTTCCGTCAGGATATCGATGGTATAGCCGCGCAAGGCCTCGTCGTCCTCGACGACCAGGATCGTCTCGCTGCCGATCGCGCGCGACGCGGCGTCGGGCTCGCTCCGCGCATCCGGCTGGGCTTCCCCGGCATTGCGGCGAAGATAGACCTTCACCGTCGTCCCCTCCCCCACCTCGCTATAGATTTTGACGTGGCCGTCGCTCTGGTGGACGAAGCCGTAGACTTGGCTCAAGCCCAGGCCCGTTCCTTTGCCGGCTTCCTTGGTGGTGAAGAACGGGTCGAAGGCGCGCGCGACGGTCTCTGCATCCATGCCGGCGCCCGTGTCCGCGACCGCGATCATGACGTATTGGCCGACCTCCACCGGCTCCATGAGTCCGGCCACATAGGCCTGATCGAGATAACAGTTCGCGGTCTCGATCGTGAGCTTGCCGCCGGCCGGCATCGCGTCGCGCGCGTTGAGTGCAAGATTGAGCAGCGCGTTTTCAAGCTGGCCCGGATCAGCGAAGATACGCCACACGCCGCCCGCCAGAACAGTCTCCAGCACGACCGTCTCGCCGAGCGTCCTGCGCAAGAAATCACACGTGCCGGCGACCAGCTTGTTCGGATCGGTCACCGCGGGAGCGAGCGCCTGTTGACGCGAGAAGGCGAGGAGACGGCTCGTCAAGGTGGCGGCGCGGCGCGCACCCTGCGTCGCCATGTCGACGCCGCGCGCGATCCGCGCCACCGCGGGCGACGGCGGTAGCTCGGGAACCCGGCGATTGATCATGTCGAGGCCGCCGAGCACGATGGTCAGGAGGTTGTTGAAGTCGTGCGCGACGCCGCCCGTGAGCTGGCCGACCGCCTCCATCTTCTGCGATTGCCGCAGCGAATCCTCGACCTTCCTGCGCGCCTCGTGCTCCACTTCGAGCTTGCGCGTGCGCTCCCGCACCGCCTCCTCGAGCGCCTCGGTGAAGTTGCGCAACTCGACCAATTCACGCTTACGCTCGGTGATGTCGATGCTGACGCCGACGACCCGCACCGGCGTTCCGGCCTCGTCGTAGAAGGCGAGCCGCCGCGCGTGCAGCCAGCGCAGCGCGTTGTCGCTCTGACGAATGATGCGGAAATCGAGCTCGAATTCGCGCTCCTTCGCGGCGAGCGCTGTCGCGATGACGTCGCGCAGCCTGGTGACATCCTCGCGGTGAACGGTCGCGATCCAGGTTTCATAGCGGCCGTCGAAATGCTCAAGGCCGTACATTTCCAACGCCTTGGCGGAGAGACGTACGGTGCCCTCGCGCACCTGCCAGTCGATGATGCCGATGCGCCTGATCTGCTCGGCGAGAACCAGAAGCTCGGCGCTCTCGCTGATATTGAATGGCAGGCTTTCGGTCACGACCTAGCCGCCGAGAATGCGTTTGGCTTCGCTCATCGCCCGCAGCTTGCCATAGGCGGTGGGCTGCGGCAGGTGATTGAAGCCGCACGAGCTGGTCACGATGGTCTGCTCCGGCGCAAGCCATGCGCACTCGCGGATGCGCTCCGCCACCGTCTCGCCGCTTTCGACCTTCGGATCCTGCACGTCGACCGCGCCGACGCCGAGCTGCCGGTCGCCCAGGAGTCCTTCGTAATGATGCGCCATGTCGTATTCGACGAGGTAGAGCGAGGATTCGATCTTGCTGACCAGATCGGCCTTGTAGCGGCCGGTATCGAAATAGCGGTGACCGATCTGCGCGTCGTATTCCTTGCCGACCGCGTAATTACCCTGGCAGATGTGGATCGAGACGTGGACATCCTGCGGCAGATCCGCGATCGCGAGATTGATGGCGTCGACCGCGACGCGCACTTCGCCGTCGTCCGACATCGTGAACAGCGGTTCGTCGATCTGGATGTTCTTGCAGCCGGCTGCGGCAAGCCTGCCGAAATTGAAGCGCAGCAGCTTGGCGAGATCGGCCATCATCGCGCCGATATCGTTGTAGTGCTCGTCATAGGCGACCTTGGCCAGCATATGCGGCCCGGTCATGGTGACCTTGACGGGCTTGCGCGTCAGCGCCGACACCGTCTTGAATTCCTCGACCAGACCGAGGTCGATGTTGTCCTGGATGCGCGTGCGGCAGGTCGCGGCCGGGTGAAACACGTTCGGATCATGCGGCGTAATCGGCTTCGGCCGCGTTGAGCCTTGGAACGCCGGGATGCGCTGCCAGAAATAGTTCAGCATCGCGTTCGGCGGGGGAGTGGCGATTGTGCGTGCGCCGGTGCATCTCGCCCCCGGTCACGACGTCGATGCCGGCAAGCTCCTGATCGAGGATCGCGGCTTGCGTGGAGCGATATTGCGCGTCGCCCATCGACGCCATCGACAGCTGGCCGAACGAGAGCAGCCGATCGAGCGGCTCGTACCAGTCCGGCACGCTGTGGGCGCCGATCACCGTGGTGGCGTATTTGGGGTACCGGATCATCTGGTGTTTGAAATCTTTGCCGCTAGGCTTTCAATTCGATCAGCGTCGTCTCCTCGAGCTTGCGCCCGAACCAGGCATTGATGCCGGCGGTGCGTTTGCCGATATAGACCGGCTCGCCATTCTCGAGCCGCATAGGCACGTCGTGGCCGGGCACCAACACGCTGCCGGGCTTCTTGCACCACAGGTCCCAGATGCACTCGATGGTGCGGGTGCTGTCGGCGGCGTTCATGGTCATATCGGCTTGCCGCGACAGGATCTCGGCGCGGTTCTTGGCGGCATCGCCGGAGAAGATCACATCGCGCTCGCTCCCCGAGAGCACGTAGACGAGATGCCCGGGCGTGTGCCCCGGGGCCGCATAGGCGGTGAGGCCCGGCAGCACCTCCTCGGCGACCTCGACATTGTGGAGCTGTTTGGAGATGGCGAGCTCGCGCACATAGAATTCCGGAATGGTGTGGTGGCCGAGCGGCTGCGCGACCGCCCATGCGAGCTCCTCCCGGCCGATCAGGACGCGCGAGGCAGAGAACATCGGCCAGTTGATCGAGTGGTCGTAGTGCGCATGCGTCAGGATCACGTCGGTCACGTCGGAGGGCTTGAGCCCATGCGCGGCGAGGCGCTCTGCGATCAGCCGGCGCATGCCGAAATTGCCGGCATCGATCAGGATCACGCGGGAACGCCCGCGCACCAGCGCGACCGTGCTCCAGCCAAGCCCGCCATGGCAGACGGTCTTGCCGGGAAAGCCCTGTACCAGGATGTCGATGGAGAAGCCGTCGAGCGTCAGATTCGTGTCGTCGGCGCGTGCGCGCAGACCGGCATCCGTATCCATTGTTCCCCTCCGCGCCCCGCCCGGCAATTGTTCCACTCGCGCGCCGACCTATAATGCCGGGGCCTTACGGCCAATGTCGACAGGAAACGCCGGGAACTCGCATGAACGCACGGAACTACAACGCGGCCGTCGACATGGTGGACCGCAACGTAGCGGAAGGGCGTGGCGCCAAGACCGCGTTCATCGATCCGGCGCGGCGTATCACCTACGGGGAACTCGCTAACGGCGCGGCGCGCGTTGGTTCCATGCTAACGCGGCTCGGGCTGAAGCGCGAAGACCGCGCCGCGATGCTGATGCTCGATACGGTCGATTTCCCGGTGCTGTTCTGGGGGGCGATCCGCGCCGGCATCGTCCCGGTGCCGCTCAACACGCTGCTCACCACGGAACAGTACGGCTACATCCTCAGCGACATGCGCGCGAAGGCGCTGTTCGTCTCCGGCCCGCTGCTGGCGCTCGCGCAGGCGGCCGCGGCCAGCCTGCCCGACCTTGAGACGATCGTGGTGGATGGCGAGGGGTCGGCTGATTTGCCGCGATTCGACGCGCTCCTCGCTGCCGAGACTGCCGGCGCGGAACCCGCCAAAACCTCGGCCGGCGAGGTCGCGTTCTGGCTTTATTCGTCGGGCTCGACCGGAATGCCGAAGGGCGTACGCCACGTGCATTCGAGCGCGATGGAGACCGCGAAACTCTATGCCCAGGGGGTGCTCGGCATCCGCCAAGACGATGTCGTCTATTCCGCCGCCAAGCTGTTCTTCGCCTATGGGCTCGGCAACGGCATGAGTTTTCCCATGTCAGTGGGTGCGACCGCCGTGCTGCTGCCCGACCGGCCGACGCCGCAGGCCGTGTTCACGGTCCTCAAGCGCGAGCAGCCGACGATCTTCTATGGCGTGCCGACGCTCTACGCCGCGATGCTCGCCGATCCGGCCTGCACGCCCGAGAATTCGTCCGCACGCTTGCGCATGTGCGTGTCGGCCGGCGAAGCCTTGCCCGAGCATCTCGGGACAGAATGGAAGAAGCGCTTTGCGGTCGACATCTATGACGGCGTCGGCTCGACCGAGATGCTGCACATCTTCCTCGGCAACTACCCGGGCAAGATACGCTACGGCACCTCCGGTGTGCCAATCCCGGGCTACGAAGCACGGCTGATCGACGAACAGGGGCGCGAGGTGCCGGAGGGCGAGATCGGCGAGCTCTCGGTGCGTGGCACGACCGCGGCGGACGGCTATTGGAACCAGCGCGAGAAGTCGCGCCGCACCTTCGAGGGCGAATGGACGCGCACCGGCGATAAATATCTGCGTGACCCGGATGGATTCTACCGCATCTGCGGGCGCACCGATGACATGTTCAAGGTGAGCGGTCAGTGGGTCTCGCCCTATGAAGTCGAAGCCGCACTGATTACGCATCCGCGCGTGCTCGAAGCAGCGGTGGTGCCTAAGGAGGACGGCGACGGGCTGCTGAAGCCGAAAGCTTACATCGTGCTCAAGGGCGACGGCGCGCCGCCTACGGCGGACGCTCTGCAGGAGCACGTGAAGACGCAGGTCGGCCCGTGGAAATATCCGCGCTGGATCGAATTCGTCGAGGGGCTGCCGAAGACCGCGACGGGGAAGATTCAGCGGTTCAAGTTGAGGGATTAATGCGTGTCCCGGGCGCAGCGCAGTACGAAGTAGTGCGCTGCAGACCCGGAATCCCGATTTGCTTGTCTTAAGCAACCGGGGTCCCGCACGCGATGCAGCGCTACGCGCTGCATCGCGTGCGGGACACAAGCATGCGCGATCACGGAGAGCCCCTTGCAATTCATCTTCGTCCTCGCCGTCGGGCTCATCGCCGGCATGGTCAGCGGCGTCATCGGCACCGGCTCGTCGATCATGCTCGTGCCGGTGCTCGTCTATCAATTCGGTCCGAAGGAAGCCGTCCCGATCATGGCGGTCGCCGCCATCATGGCGAATCTCTCGCGCATCCTGGCCTGGTGGCGCGAGGTCGACTGGCGTGCGACCGCCGCTTACGCAATCCCGGCGGTTCCGGCGGCCGTGCTCGGCGCCAAGACCCTGTTGGTGCTTCCCGCGCATGCGGTCGACGTCGCGATCGGGCTGTTTCTTCTCGCGATGATCCCGGGGCGGCGCTGGCTTGCGGCGCACAACTTCAAGCTCTCGCTCTGGCACCTTGCGATCATCGGCGCGGTGGTCGGCTACATCACCGGCATCGTGGTGACCACGGGGCCGATCACCGTGCCGATCTTTCTAATGTACGGCCTCGTCAAAGGCGCATTCCTGGCGACCGAAGCCGCAGGCTCGCTCGCGATCTATGTCGCCAAGGTGCTGGCGTTCCGCAGCTTCGGCGCTATGCCGCTCGACACATTCGTGAAGGGGCTGATCACGGGTACCTCGCTCATGGCCGGCACGTTCATCGCGAAGCGTTTCGTGCTTCGGCTCGACGCGGACTCGTTTCGTTACATGCTCGACGCCCTGATGTTAGTCTCTAGCCTCGCCATGCTCTACAACGCGTT
Organism: Hyphomicrobiales bacterium; assembly: GCA_003140315.1. GTDB lineage: Bacteria > Pseudomonadota > Alphaproteobacteria > Rhizobiales > Xanthobacteraceae > PALSA-894. Next base: position 28,277 of record PLJS01000183.1, on the reverse strand, counting down.
CACCTCATGACGCCTGACGACCAAGGTCATCTCGCCATCGGCGATGCCTCGCTCGAGTACCGCATGATCGGGCCGCGCCCGGATGCGGCACCGACCATCGTGATGCTGCACGAAGGTCTCGGCTCGGTCACCACGTGGGGCGACTTCCCCGAGAGGCTCGCCCAGTGCACCAAGGCCGGTGTGTTCGTCTATTCGCGCAGCGGCTATGGCAAATCATCGACGATCACGTTGCCGCGCCCACTCGACTACATGCAACGCGAGGCGACCGACGTGTTGCCGAAGCTGCTCGATGCGATCGGCTTCCGGCGCGGCATCCTGCTCGGCCACAGCGATGGCGCGACGATCGCCGCCTATTACGCCGGCAGCGTGCAGGACCACCGCGTGCGCGGGCTCGCGCTGATGGCGCCGCACTTCTTCATGGAGGCAAACAACATCGCGGCCATCAAGAAGACGCGCGAGACCTATGCGACGACCGATCTGCGCGCGCGGCTCGCGCGCCACCATGCGGACGTGGACGCGGCGTTCCGCGGCTGGAGCGAGGCCTGGCTCGATCCGGGCTTTGCGGCCTTCGATACGACTGACGCGCTCGCCTATATCCGGGTGCCGGTGCTGGTCGTGCAGGGTGCGGCCGACCCCTACGGCACACTCGCGCAGGTCCGCGTCGTGGAAGAGGAATGCTACTGCCCGGTCGAGACATTATTGCTGCCGGGCGTCGGCCACGCGCCGCATCGTGAAAAGCCGGGGGAAACGCTTGGTGCCATCGCGGCGTTTACTGATCGGATTTTCCGCGTCCACGGCGAAGGTATTGAAAACGCGGCGTGATTTGCCCTGACCTCAAGTGTTGCCAAAATCTTAAGAGTGAACTATAATTCCTATCGAGGAATTATAGTTCCGAAGATTTTTTTGGGAGGCTGCGATGGGTGAGGCGGCCAAGCGCGACGACACCGCGCATTCAAGCGTCATCGATTTCCGTGCCGATCCCTCACGCTACCGGCACTGGAAACTCGCCGTCGACGGCGCGGTCGCGACGCTCACCATGGACGTCGACGAAAAGGGCGGCCTGCTCGGCGGTTACGAGCTCAAGCTCAACTCCTACGATCTCGGCGTCGACATCGAGCTTGCGGACGCGGTCGCGCGGCTGCGCTTCGAGCATCCGCAGGTCAAGGTCGTCATCCTGAAATCCGGCAAGGAGCGCGTATTCTGCGCAGGCGCGAACATCCGCATGCTCGCGAGCGCAACGCACGCGCACAAGGTGAACTTCTGCAAGTTCACGAACGAGACGCGGAACGGCATCGAGGACGCGAGCGCAACCGCGGACCAGAAATATCTCTGCGTCGTCGCCGGCACGGCGGCCGGCGGCGGTTACGAACTGGCGCTTGCCTGCGATCACATCATGCTGGTGGACGACGGCTCGGCCTCGGTGTCGTTGCCGGAACTGCCTCTGCTGGCGGTGCTTCCCGGCACCGGCGGGCTCACGCGCGTCACCGACAAGCGGAAGGTTCGGCGCGACCGCGCCGATGTATTCTGCACGACGGAAGAAGGCGTGAAGGGCAAGCGCGCGGTCGAGTGGCGTCTTGTCGACGAGACCGCGGCGCGCTCCAGGCTCGACGAGGCCGTCGAGGCGCGCGTGAAGGCGTTGATCGCGCAGTCGGCACGAGGCGGCGAGACCGGCATCGCACTCACGCCGCTCAAGCGCGAGATCGCCGGCGACCGCATCCGCTATTCGATCGTCGATGTCGACATCGAGCGCGAGAGTCGCATCGCGACGATCACGATCCGCGGACCGGAAACGCCGCCGCCCGCCGACATGGATGCGCTTGCCAAGCTCGGTGCCGACTACTGGCCGCTCGCCTGCGCGCGCGAGCTGGACGACGCGATCCTGCACCTGCGCTTGAATGAGCTTGAGATCGCCGCGATCGTTTTCAAGACGTTGGGCGACGCCGATCTGGTGCAGAAACACGATCAGGCTTTGTCAGAATTTGCCGAGAAGTTCTGGCTGGCGCGCGAAATATTGGCGAAATGGAAGCAAGTTCTGAAAAGGATCGACGTGACCTCGCGTTCGCTGGTCGCGCTGATCGAGCCGGGCTCGTGTTTCGCCGGAACGCTCGCCGAGATCGCCTTCGCGTGCGACCGCTCCTACATGGCGATCGGCGAATTTGCCGGCGACAATCGTCCGCCCGCCTCGCTGACGCTGCATGCCGTCAATTTCGGCCGCTATCCGATGTCGAACGGGCTCACGCGCCTTGCGACGCGCTTCCTCGGCGAGCCTGCGTCGCTCGATGCCGCGAAAACCGAAGCCGGCAAGGCGCTCGACGCCGAGGAAGCCGAAGCGCTCGGGCTCGTGACCTTCGCGCTCGACGACATCGACTGGGAGGACGAAGTGCGGGTGTTCCTGGAGGAGCGCGCGAGCTTCTCGCCCGACGGCCTCACCGGCATGGAGGCAAATCTTCGATTTGCTGGGCCCGAGACGATGGAGACGAAGATCTTCGCGCGGCTGACTGCGTGGCAGAACTGGATCTTCCAGCGCCCGAACGCGGTGGGCCCTGAAGGCGCGCTGACGCGGTATGGAACGGGGCAGAAGCCGAATTTCGATTTGAAGCGGGTGTGAGCGTGCAACGGCGCTGCAAACTCGGTTCACCTCCCCCCTTGAGGGGGAGGTCGACGCGCAAAGCGCGTCGGGAGGGGGGTAAGCCGCAAGCCTTGCGCTTGCAATTTACCCCCCTCCCCAACCCTCCCCCTCAAGGGGGGAGGGAGCGCACCGAGTTTGCGGCGCGCGTGTGAGATAGAGGAGCAGCACCATGAACACAGCCGCCATCAAAGTCGATTACTCCACCAAGATCCCCAACAATGTCGGCCTCGCCGACGACCGCCGCGTGCTCAAGGCGCTGGAAGGGTGGCATCCGGGCTACATCAACTGGTGGCAGGATATGGGGCCGGAAGGCTTCCAGCAGTCGCTGGTCTATCTGCGCACGGCGTATTCGGTCGATCCGCGCGGCTGGGCGAAATTCGACTACGTGAAGATGCCCGACTATCGCTGGGGCATTCTGTTGGCACCGCAGGAAGAAAACCGCGTCGTGTCGTTCGGTCAGCATCTCGGCGAGCCGGCGTGGCAGGAGGTGCCGGGCGAGCACCGCGCGATGCTGCGCCGCCTGATCGTGATCCAGGGCGACACCGAGCCGGCCTCGGTCGAGCAGCAGCGCCATCTCGGCAAGACCGCGCCCTCGCTCTACGACATGCGCAATCTCTTTCAGGTCAATGTCGAGGAAGGCCGTCACCTTTGGGCGATGGTGTATCTCTTGCAGAAATATTTCGGCCGCGACGGCCGCGAGGAGGCGGACGATCTCCTGCGCCGTCGTTCGGGCTCGGAGGACTCGCCGCGGATGCTCGGCGCGTTCAACGAGGCGACGCCGGACTGGTTGTCGTTCTTCATGTTCACCTACTTCACCGACCGCGACGGCAAGATGCAGCTTCACTCGTTGGCACAATCGGGATTCGATCCGCTGTCGCGCACCTGNNCGCTTCATGCTGACCGAGGAAGCACACCACATGTTCGTCGGCGAAACCGGCATCAGTCGCGTGGTGCAGCGCACCTGCGACGCGATGAAGGACGCCGACATCACCGACGCGACCGACATCGCAAGAGTGCGCGCGCTCGGCGTGATCGACCTGCCGACGATCCAGAAGAAGCTGAACCTGCACTACACGCTCTCGCTCGACCTGTTCGGCTCGGAAGTCTCCACCAATGCGGCGAATGCCTTCAATGCGGGCGTGAAAGGCCGCTATCGCGAGACGCAGATCGAGGACGATCATCGCCTGGCGAACGATACCTATCCGGTGCTCAAGCTGATCGACGGCGAGATCAAGCGCGTCGACGAGCCGGCGCTGACCGCGCTCAACATGCGGCTGCGCGACGACTACACGCAGGACTGCGTGAAGGGCCTGCTGCGCTGGAACAAGATCATCTCGCTTGCCGGCTACGACTACAAGCTCACGCTGCCGAACGTCGCGTTCCATCGCCAGATCGGCGAGTTCAAGGACATCCACGCGACGCCGGACGGCGCGCTGATCGACGACGCGGCGTGGGGCAAGCGCAAGTCCGAATGGCTGCCGTCGGGCGAGGACGGCGACTTCATCGCCAGCCTGATGACGCCGGTGACCGAGACCGGACACTTCGCCTCATGGATCTCGGCGCCGAAGGTCGGCATCGACAACAAGCCGGGCGATTTCGAATACGTGAAGATCGAGACGTGATCGTCCGCCTCAATCCCGGGCTCCCTCACCCACAGCAACCAAAGGGACGCCCCGCGCGACGGCTACCGAGCACCGTCAAGCAGATTCGCGCCGAGAATACGCAGTTGCTGAAAGATATCGGTCTCGCCGTGCGTAACGAGCGCGCGCGGCATGGGGTCACGCGCAAGACGCTGGCGCAACAATGTCAGGTGTCGGAACGCTATCTGGCTCAGGTCGAGCTTGGTGAAGCCAATCCGAGCGCACTCGTGCTCGATTCGATCGCGCGTGCATTGGGTTTGTCGCCGGTCGATCTGATGCCTTCGCCTGGACGACTCGATCCCGGACGCCGTGAGCTGCTCTCGCGTTTGCAGCGTCTGCCGACCGCCGACCTTGCGGCCCTTGTCGGCTCGCACGATAGAGTCAGGCGCTCCGATGCTCCGAACGGCCGCGCACGGCGCATCGCTCTGGTCGGGCTACGCGGCGCCGGAAAGTCGACGCTCGGATCGGCGCTGTCGAAGCGGCTCGCCGCGCCGTTCGTCGAAATCGACAAGATGATCGAGCACGAACACGGCGCGCCGGTCGCCACGCTGTTCGAGGTTTACGGGCACAATGCCTTCCGCCGCTACGAACGCGAATGCCTGTCCGGCATCGTCGCCTCCCACGTCAGCGTCGTGATCGCGACCGCGGGCGGAATCGTGGCGGACGACGAGACCTTCGCGCGGCTGCTCGACCAGACCCATGTCATCTGGCTTCAGGCCTCGCCGTCCGAGCACATGCGTCGCGTGATGGAGCAAGGCGACTTCCGCCCGATGGAGCACAATTGCGATGCCATGAAGGATCTGGTCGCGATCCTCGACGCGCGCGCGCCGTCTTACGGACACGCGCATGCGAGGCTCGACACGTCGGGAAAGACGGTCGAGGCATGCGTGGATGAACTGGTGGGGATTGCGGAGCGGCTGTTCGCGAACTTGTAGCCCGCATGAGCGAAGCGACATGCGGGGGCGGTCTCGCGTGCGGGACATCTGACCCGGATTTCGCTTCGCTCATCCAGGCTACGAAGCAAGAGCCCTCTCCCCGCCGCCTACGGCGGCGACCCTCTCCCGCAAGCGGGAGAGGGGAAAGAAAGAACCTACTCCGCGTGGCCCTTCTCGGGCTTTCCCATGTGGCCCTGCGAGTAAAGCTGCACGCCGAGCGTCTCGACCAGATGGAGCTGCGTCTCGAGGAAGTCGATGTGCTCCTCCTCGTCGGCCATCAGTTCCTCGAACAGGTCGCGCGAGGGATAGTCGGCCACAGTCGCGCAATAGGTCGCGGCTTCCTGGTAAAGCGCGCGCGCACCGACCTCGGCCTGGAGGTCAGCGTCCAGGATCTCCTTGACGTTCTGCCCGATGTGCAGCGGATCGAGCACCTGCAGGTTGGGGAAGCCGTCGAGGAAGATGATGCGGTCGATGAACTTGTCGGCGTGGTGCATCTCCTCGATTGATTCCTTGCGCCACTTGTGCGCCAGCTCGTTGAAGCCCCAATTCTCCAAGAGCCGGTAATGCAGCCAATATTGGTTGATCGCGGTGAGCTCGCTGCGCAGACCCTTGTTGAGATAGTCGATGACCTTGGCGTCGCCCTTCATGGTCCGCTCCTGTTCGGTATTCGGCCGATCTAGATTAGATTGACTCTAAAGTGAGAGACGGCGCGGCGCAAGGCGGGCGGGCCGGGCCCTCCCGCGAAAACGACGAAATAGCGATGATTTAGCCTTGGGAGTCGTCGATGGCCGACAGGTCGCGGCAGGCGCAGTCGGCCTCGGCCGCCCGCAAAGCCTCATCCATGATCTTGCGGATGGTGCGGGCGCATCGCCCGCATTGCGCGCTACAGCCTAGGCATCCATAGACCTGTCCGCAGGTCGCGGGCTTGGCATCAGCCCCGCTCACGGCGGAACGCACGTCATGGTCGCTGAACACGTTGCAGGAACAAACGATCATGGGACTACGCGGGATTTCCGGCTGACTGGTCGGCCGACGAATACGCGACGCCGTGCTGGTTTGCAAAAGCAAAAACGCTGTTTGCAGGTATTCCAATCGGTAGGATGAACTTGGCTCGTCTGCGCTCTGCTGCAGTACGAAGTAGAGGTCTCAGAATACAAACGTTCTAAACTGAATAATACACTCGGGCGTCAGTGCCCGAAGCGGTCAGGATCAGGCTTGCGCTTCTCGGCGAATGATTTGCCGAGCTCTTCGGCCTCCTGGCTCTCCAGATAGCTGCGCGTGAGCAGATCGTGCGCCATGCGGCCGAGGCCCGCGACGCCGCCATGGCGCGCGCCGAAGGCCGCCTTGATGGCGGCGAGCGCGAACGAGCCGCGCTCGGAAATCTCCAGCGCGATCTTGCGGGTCTCTTCCTTCAATTTGTCGTCGGGCACGACCGTGTTGATGAGGCCGATGTCGAGCGCCTCGCGCGCGGTCATTTTCTGGTTGCGGAACCAGATCTCCTTCGCCTTCTTCTTGCCGACGAGGTCTTCCAGATACCAAGTGCCGTAGCCGGCATCGAACGAGCCCATCATCGGGCCGACCTGGCGGAACACCGCGCTCTCCTTGGCAATCGTGATGTCGCACATCACCTGCAGCACGTTGCCGCCGCCGACCGCGAAGCCGTTGACCGAGGCGATCACCGGCTTCTGCAGCCGGTCGATTGCGTCATACATGTCGAGCACCGGGATCGTTCCGGCATAGAGCATCGTGTCGGGCATGCCCTCCTTGCGGCCGCCAAGGCAGAAGAACTTGTCGCCCGCGCCGGTGAGCACGATCACGCGCGTGCGCGTCTCGCGCCGGATCGCGTTGATGCAGTCGCGCACCTCGTGGCACATGGTCGGCGTGAACATGTTGCCGTCGTGCGGCCGGTTGAGCGTGATGGTGCCGACGGGGCCGTCTTCCTCGTAGAGGATGGTTTCGAAGGACAAGGGGCGTACTCCTTACGTCTCATCCACCACTTTATTGCGCAGCGTGCCGATCTCCGGCACCGCGATCTCGACCACGTCGCCCGGCACGAGCCAGCGCGGCGGATCGAAGCGGCCGCCGGCGCCGGTCGGCGTGCCGGTCACGATCACGTCGCCGGCCTTGAGCGTGGTGAAGATCGTCACATAGGCGAGCAGGTCCGCGAAGGTGAAGATGAGGCTGGCGGTCGTGTCGTCCTGGCGCGTCTCGCCATTGACCTTGGTGGTGAGGTGCAGCGGCTTTGAAGCGTCGATCGCGTCGGCCGTCACCATCCAGGGCCCGAGGCTTCCTGAGTTGTCGAAGTTCTTGCCCTGTGTGACGTTGAACTTCGCGTGGCGCGTCCATTCGCGCGCGGTGCCTTCGTTGCAGAGCGTGTAGCCCGCGATGTGCTCGTGCGCGCGCTCCTTGGCGATACGGCGGCCGTCCTTGCCGATGATGAGCGCGATCTCGCCCTCGTAGTCGAACTGCTGCGTCACTTTCGGGCGGATCAGCGGCTGGCCGGAACCGACGAACGATCCGGGCGTGCGGAAAAACATGCTCGGATATTTCGCTTGGGCACTGCCGTCTTTGTATTCCTCGTTGCGGTTGGCGTAGTTGACGCCGATGCAGAGGATTTTCTCCGGCGCGTGGACCGGCGGATGGAGCGTCGCGTCGCTCAGCGCCACGTCCGGCCGCGTGCCCGACGCGACTTGCTTGGCCTCGCCGAGCGCGCCTGAGCGCAGGAGGTCGAGCAGGGTCGGATGCGACAGGTGCATGGCCAGATCGACGATGCCGTCGCCTATGACGGCGCCGTAGCTGGTGCGGCCGGCGGCCGTGAATGTCGCGAGTTTCAATGCTATCGTCCCGGGTATGGCGTCGCTTGACGCGATGGTTCGGCTCGCTCAGAACATGAGAAAATTCGCAACCCGCGTCAACGCGGGGACTCAAGACAATCGGAGGATCCCATGCCGCACGTCATCGTCGAATATTCCGCGAATATCGAGGCCGATCTCCCCCCTGCCCGCCTGGTCGAGGAGATCCATCAGGCCGCGATTGGAAGCGGCATCGCCGAGCCGGTCGCGGTGCGAACGCGCCTGATGCGGCGCGAGCATTATCGCGTGGGCGACGGCGCGCCGGAGAACGCGTTCGTCCACATCGACATCCGCGCGCGCAAGGGCCGCACGCTGGAGCAGAAGAAAGCCGCCGTGCAGGCGATCTACGACCAGGCCAACAAGACGCTCGATGTCGTCTTCAAGGCGCGCCCGCTGGCGCTGACGGTCGAAATCCACGAGATCGATCCGGAGACCCGGCTCTTGCGCAACGGCATGCGCGAGCGCGGCGCAGCCGCCGGCAAGGCCGCCGCCGCATGAGCGCGGCACTCGACAAGACGATCGCGCGGGCGGAAGGGTTCCTCAAACGCTTCCGCGACGCGCCGGTCGCGCACCTGATCGACGGCAAGCAGGACAGCGGCAGCGGCGCGACATTCGAGACGCACTCGCCGATCGACAACAGCGTGATCGCCAAGGTCGCGCGCGGCGGCGCTGCCGAGATCGATCGCGCCGCCAAGGCCGCGACGAAAGCCTTCCGCACCGGCTGGTCACGTACCACGGGCGACCAGCGGCGGAAAATCCTGCACAGGATCGCCGACGCCATCGAGGCGCGCGCGGACGAGATCGCACTCATTGAGTCGATCGATACCGGCCAGCCGATCCGCTATATGTCGAAAGCGGCCGTGCGCGGCGCGGAGAATTTCCGCTTCTATGCGGACCGCGCGCCGGGCGCGAATGACGGCCTGTCGCTCCCGACCGACACGCATCTCAACTATACGATCCGCCAGCCGATCGGCCCGGTGGGCGTCATCACGCCGTGGAACACGCCGTTCATGCTCTCCACCTGGAAAATCGCGCCGGCGCTCGCGGCGGGCTGCACGGTGGTGCACAAGCCGGCGGAGTGGAGCCCGCTCACCGCGGTCCTTCTTTCCGAGATTTGCCTTGAAGCCGGCTTGCCGGCGGGCGTGCTCAACACCGTGCACGGCTTCGGCGAGGACGCCGGCCGCGCGCTGACCGAACACCCCGACATCAAGGCGGTCGGCTTCGTCGGCGAGAGCGCCACGGGAAGCGCCATCATGGCGCAGGGCGCCGCGACCTTGAAGCGCGTGCATTTCGAGCTCGGCGGCAAGAACCCGGTGATCGTGTTCGCCGACGCGGACCTCGACCGCGCGCTCGATGCGGTCCTGTTCATGATCTATTCGTTGAACGGCGAGCGCTGCACCTCGTCGAGCCGCGCGCTGGTCGAGGCGTCGATCTACGAGGAGTTCTCCAAGCGCGCCGCCGCACGGGTGAAGACCATCAAAGTCGGCCATCCGCTCGATCCCGCGACCGAGATCGGCCCGCTGATCCACCCCAAGCACGTCGACAAGGTTTTGTCCTATGTCTCGGCGGCCGAGAAAGAGGGTGCCACCATCATCCGCGGCGGGCGCGCGGGCGAGACAGGCAACTTCGTCGCGCCGACGCTTTATCTCGGCGCGCGCAACACGATGAAGATCGCGCAGGAGGAGATTTTCGGCCCCGTGCTCACCATGATGCCGTTTGCGGATGAAGCCGAAGCGCTCGCGATCGCGAACGACGTGCGCTACGGGCTCGCGGCGTATCTGTGGACCAAGGACGTCGGGCGCGCGCATCGCTTCGCGCAAGCGGTCGAGGCCGGGATGGTGTGGGTGAATTCGGAGAACGTGCGCCACCTGCCGACGCCGTTCGGCGGCACGAAGTCGTCCGGCATCGGCCGTGACGGCGGCGATTATTCCTTCGACTTCTACATGGAGACGAAGAACATCGCGATCGCGCTGGATAATCACAAGATTCCGAAGATTGGGACGTAGCGACCGAGCCGCAAACACAACTCTCACCCCGTCACCCTGAGGTGCGAGGCGCGTAGCGCCGAGCCTCGAAGGGCGACGGCCCGCGATCTGGGCCATCCTTCGAGGCCCGGCTTCGCCGGGCACCTCAGGATGACGCCTTCACATGCCCCTGCGCGATCCCGTCTTCAATCCGCCGTTCAATATCGTGCGCGCGAGCCATGTCGAACTTGGCGTGTCGGACTTGGCGAAGTCGCGCGCGTTCTATGTCGACTGCCTCGGCTACATCGTCAGCGACGAAGACAAGGACGCGCTCTATCTGCGCGGGGTCGAGGAACGCAATCATCACTCCGTGGTGCTGCGCAAGTCGGATGACATCGCGGCGCTCGCGATCGGCTTCAAGGTCGGAGCTGAGGAAGACCTCGACAAGGCAGCCGTTTGGCTTGAGCGCCGCAAGCTGCCGGTGTCGTGGCCGAACGTGCCGTTCCAGGGACGCACGCTGCGCACCGTCGATCCGGTCGGCATGCCGATCGATCTTTATTTCAAGATGGACCGTGTCAAACCGATGCTGCAGAAATACGCCGCCTATCAGGGCGCACGCATCCAGCGCATCGACCATATCAATTGCTTCACGCCGGACGTTCAGGCGTCCTACGACTTCTACACCGAGCTTGGCTTCCGCCTCACCGAGACGACCGAGACGGAAGGCGCCGACCCGAAGCTCTGGGCGGTATGGATGCAGCGCCGCGGCAGCACCCATGATCTGGCTTTCACTAATGGGCGAGGGCCGCGCCTGCACCACATCGGCGTGTGGAATTCCAACACGCTCGACATCCTGCACACCTGCGACGTGTTGGCGACCTCGGGCTATCTCGCCAACATGGAGCGCGGCCCAGGCCGGCACGGCATTGCCAACGCCTTCTTCCTGTATGTGCGCGATCCTGACGGCCATCGTGTCGAGCTGTTCACGTCCGACTATCTCACCGTCGACACCGATCACGAACCGATCCGCTGGACGCTCGACGACCCGCAGCGCCAGACGCTGTGGGGACATCCGGCGCCGAAGTCCTGGTTCGATGAAGGCACGCCGTTCGCCGGCGTGCCAGTGCGCGATCCGGTCCTCGCCGCCAGGCCGGTCGTGGCGAGGTAGTTTTCTTCTCTTCCCCTCTCCCCGAAGGGGAGAGGGTGGCTGAGCGGACGTCAGTCCGCGAAGCCGGGAGAGGGCCTTCTCTTGCATCTCTGAAGCGCCCCTCTCCCGCCTCGCTTCGCTCGGTACCCTCTCCCCGCTTCGCGGGGCGAGGGGAAAGAAGAGAGAGCCTACGCCGCTGCAATCACGGCATCGATCTCGGCGAGCGCGCGGCGTAACTCCATCGCCAGCATGTTGAAGCCCTCGCGGCGACTGCCGGGATCGCCGGTCTTGCACGCGTGCTCGAGCGATGCGGCCGCCGTGGCGACGGCGTTCGCGCCGATCGCCTGCGCCGCCCCTTTGAGCTTATGGGCCGCCGATAGTGCGCTGACGATATCTCCGGCCCCGATCGCCGCGCCGATCTTGCGCTCGGCATCGGCGGCGGTGTCGCGGAACTTGCCGAGCAGCGAGGCGATCGCGGCGCCATCATCGCCGAGCCAGCTCGCGAGCACGCTGCGGTCGAGCGCCACACCGTCGTGACCACGCGCCGCGCGCGGATCGTCGACCGTCTCCTCGAGCGGCAGCCAGCGCAACAGCGTCGTACGCAGCCAGTCGATATTCAGCGGCTTCGCCAGATAGGCGTCCATCCCGGCCGCAAGGCAGCGGTCTTCCTCGCCCTTCATGGCGTTCGCCGTCACGGCGATCACGGGCGTGTGCGCGGCGTCGCGACGGCCTTCTTCATCCGCGCGAATGCGCCGGATCAGCTCGTAGCCGTCCATGCGCGGCATGTGGATGTCGGCCAGCACCGCCGCATAGGCGTTAGTGGACCAGGCTTCCAGCGCCGCGACGCCATCGGCCGCGGTGTCGGCGTCGACCCCCAACAGGTCGAGCTGGCGCACCATGACCTCCTGGTTGACCGGGTGGTCGTCGACCACGAGCACGACCGGCCGCACGCCGCGAGAAGAGAACTGCGCCGGCCTGCGCGCCACGCCGGCGGTGGAACGCGTCAGTTCGGCAAGCGGCGCGTCGTGCGGGGCGGCATCGAAAGTCAGGTGCACGAAGAAGGTCGAGCCGACGCCGGGCTTGCTCTCGACCGCGATCTCGCCATCCATCAGCTCCGCCAGGCGGCGCACGATCGACAGGCCAAGCCCGGTGCCGCCGAAGCGGCGCGTGGTCGAGGAATCGGCCTGCGCGAACGGCTGGAACAAGCGCACGCGCTGCTCGTCGTCGATGCCGATCCCGGTGTCCTCGACCGCGAGCGTCACGCGCGTACGCCCGCCGCCGAGCGGCGCGGTACTGGCGCGCACCGTGACGCCGCCGCGTTCGGTGAATTTCAGCGCGTTGCCGACGAGGTTGAACAGGATCTGCCGCACCCGCGTCGGGTCGCCGAGCAGCGTGTCGTTCGACCCCGGCTCGATCCGGCCGGCGAGCTTGAGACCCTTCGCGCCCGCCTGGGTCCGAAACGTGCTCATGACGCCGTCAATGAGCCCCGAGAGCGAGAACGGCGCCGCCTCGAGCTCGAGACGGCCCGCCTCGATCTTGGAGAAGTCGAGTACGTCGTCGATGATGCGCAGCAGAGCGCGCGCCGAATCGCGCATGGTCTCGACCGTGGCGCGTTGCGCCTCGTCGAGCCGCTGGCGTTCGAGCACCTCCATCATGCCGAGAACGCCGTTCATCGGCGTGCGGATCTCATGGCTCATGGTCGCCAGGAAGGTCGACTTCGCCTGGTTCGCGGCTTCGGCCTCGGCGCGGTCGCGCTCGGCGGCTTCGCGTGCGGCCTCGGCGGCCTCCTTGGCGCTCGCCTGCGCCTGCTCGCGCTCCTTCAGCGCCGTGATGTCGCGATAGACGCCGAGCAGGCTGCCGTCGGCGAGCGGCTTGTAGGTGAATTCGACGTGGCGTTCGCTGCGGGTCTGGCGTTCGTAGCGGTAGCCGCCGGGCGTGCGCATCATGTCGGCGCGCTGATGGATGATGGCCTCGATGTCGTCGACGGGGCCGAAATCGCCGCGCTCCGCCTGAAAGCGGATGACGTCGTAGCAGGAAGCCCCGGGCTCCGTGACATACGCAGGCACGTCAAGAAAGCGGTTGAACTGGTCGTTGCCGAACTTCCAGCAGAATTGCGGGTCGATCAGGACGATACCGTCATTCATGTTTTCCAGCACCGTGCGCATGATCTCGCGCGTCGCCTCGATCTCGACGCGCGCGGCACTCAGCTCCTGTTCGCGCAGTTTCGCCTCGGTGATGTCGCTGGTCGCGCCAACCATGCGCAGCGCCTCGCCCTCCGGGCTGCGCAGCACGAGGCCGTTCTGGCGCGCCCAGCGCCAATTGCCGTCGCCCGCCTGATAGCGATATTCGGACACGAAACGCGGCGTCAGCCCCTTGAGGTGGGCGACCAGCGCTTGGCGGTATTGCGGCAGGTCGTCGGCATGGACGCGACCGCCGGATTCCTCCGGCGTCAGCGTGGCATCGGGCTCCATGCCGAAGATCGCCCGCAGCGTCGGCGAGTAATAGATCGTGTTGTTGACGATGTCCCAGTCGTAGACGCCGTGATTGATCGACTCCATCGCGAGCGCGTAGCGCTCCTCGTCGGCCTGGGAGGCGGGCGCGGGTGCGGGCGCTGCGCCCCTGCGGCGAACGGGCGGACGCTTCTCTGCGGCGCGGCGCGAATCTTCTGAATGAGCCATGGCCGACGCCGATAATAGCAGGTTCAACCCTGAAATATCGCCGCGGACTGCGAGGGCGCCGGCCTACTGCACGTAGGCGTGCATGATCAGGCGGCCCTTCTGCGGGGTGTTGGTGGCGAAGGCCTGCAGCTTCTTCACGAATTTCCACGACGGCTTGTAGACCACCTCCTGGCGCGCGAAGCCCGCAAGATGCAGCGCGTCGGCGAGCCAGGCCTGCGTCGGGAACGTGCCCGGGTGGCGGCCGTGGGTGTCGAAGTCGTCGCCGGGAAAGAACGTGATCATCGGCGTGCTCTCGTGCACCGCCGGGATCAGCGAATTCGTCTCGATAATGAGACGCTCTGTCGTCACGGTCCTGATTTTCTGCAGCACCATGAGCGGATGGCGCAGGTGATAGAGCAGGCCGGCGCAGAACACGAAGTCGAACGTGCCGAGCTTCTCGGCGCTGATGTCGTGCGCGTCGAGCGTGAGATATTCGACATTGCTCTTGAAGTGCTCGCGCGCGAGCAGAAAGCATTCAAGCCCGCGGCCGTTCCAGACATCGGTCGCGAGCACACGCTTGGCGCCGCGGCGCTCGAATTCGAACGCGAAATATCCGTCCCAGGCGCCGATATCGAGGATCGTCTTGCCGCTCAGGTCGGCCGGAATGTTCATCAGCCGCAGCCGGCGGCTGAAGCGGCGCTGCACGTGCCACGGCTTGGTGACGATGCCGTTGCCGAAATCGATGGGGGAATGGAATTCACCCTGGAGCGCTTCCACTTTGCGCCTCAGCGCGCTCCAGTCCACGTCTGCCGAACTGTCCATGGAAATCTTGTCGATACGCCTTGATGCCGTCTGGCGGCGGGCGTTATCGCACGGCAGCCGGATAGTGCAAGTCCCGCATGTGCTCGGGTTTACCCGCACGCACGCATCGCCAATTCGGCGAGCTTATCCAGGCTTTGGGTCCAGCCCGCCTCCATGCCGGCGAGCATCTGCAGCGCGATCGGCGCAAGCCCGATCGCGTGCGCATCGACAGTGAGCCTGGTCTTGCCGTCCTGCTCGGCGAACGTAACCGTCGTGAGCGATTCAAGCAGGGCCTTGCCGTTCGCATCCTCGGCGACCGCCATGAACACGAGCCGCTCGGGCGGAACGATCTCGCGGAACGTGCCGGTCATCGGATAGGTCACGCCGTCGGGGGCTTGCATGTGGATGAGGATCGCGCCGCCGACGCGCACATCGAGCTCGCAGACCGGATTGGTGAAGTGCCGCGGCCCCCACCATTGCGCCAAGTGATGCGCATCGGTCCACATCTTGAACACGAGCGCGCGCGGCGCATCGATGATGCGGGTGATCGAAACCGTGCATTCGGCTGTCTTCGCGGTGACGTCGATCGCCATGGTGGCTCTCCTCGGTTCGGTTTCGCGCCGCCGTCAAACGTCGAGCAAGACCTTGAAGCCGCCGAAGATCATGCGCTTGCCGTCGAAGGGTGCGCCGCCCGGCTGCATCATCTTGGCCATGCGCTTGTCTTTTTGCACGAGCTTGTTGACGCGGTCGCGGTGCGCGCGCGACTTGTAGACGATCCACGAGAAAACGACCGTTTCGCTGGGTTTCAGCTTCACGCTGCGCGGGAACGAGGTCAGCTTGCCGACACTGACGTCGTCGGCAACGCACTCGATGAATTCGAGTGCGCCGTGGTCGCGCCAAACCTTTCCGGCCAAGCGTGCGACACGCTTGTAGGCCGCGAGCTCCTTCTTCGGCACGGGGATGACAAAACCGTCGACGTAACTCATGAGAGCACTCCGTGATCTCGCGCGCGGCACTGCGCCGCTCAATGCGCGGTTTTGAGATATTCGGCGAGTTGATCGAGCGTCCCGCCCCAGCCTTGCTGCATACCGTCATGCGAGGTGTCGAAGGTCTTCTGCTCCTCGACGCTCGCGTTGTAGGCGGACCAACGGATCGTGAGCTTGGTCTTGCCGCCCGGCTGCTCTTCGAACGTGAAGGTCGAGACCATTTCCAAGGGCCAGCTTGGACTCATCGGGTGGCGCGTGATGCCGCCGGCTTCATCCGAGAACGAGTTGATGAAGACCATGCGCTCGGGCGGTACGATCTCGCGATAGACGAACTTGCCCCACATGGCCGCGCCGTTCGGTGCCTCCATGCCGTAGTGGTAGCTGCCGCCGGCCCGGAAATCCATCTTCGCGGCGATCACCTTGAAGCCCTTCGGGCCCCACCATTCCTTCATGCGGTCGGGATCGCTGAAGGCCTTCCACACAAGCTCGCGCGGCGCATCGAACACGCGCGAGATGACGAAGTCCCTGTTGTCCACCATGTCGATACCGCCCCGGATGCTGCCGCGTGTCAGGATTTCGGCTCGGCCATGACCATCCAGGTGATGCCGAAGCGGTCGCCTACCATGCCGAAGCTCGGCGAGAAGAAGGTGCGCGCGAGCGGCATATGCACCTGGCCGCCGTCGGCGAGCCCGTCGAAAAACTGCTTCGCCTCCGCCTCGGTCTTGGCGCTGAGCGCCAGCGAGATGCCGCTGAACTTCGCCGGCGGCTGCATACGACCGTCGGACGCCATGATCTCCGTGTCGCCGACGCGGAACGCCGCGTGCATGATCTTGTCCTCGGTGCCGGGCGTGCAAGTACCCTCCGGCGCGTCCTTGAAGCGCATCAGCATCCCGACCTTGGCGCCGATCGCCTTCTCGTAGAACTTGAGCGCCTCCTCAGTGCGGCCCTCGAAGCACAGGTAGGACTGGACTTTCATCGCTCTCTCCTCGGTCTTGCTGTTGGCTCGGTTGCGAAACTAGTGCGCGATGCGCGCGTCTGCGGTCAGAAGGCGCTCGAGCCGATCGTAGCTCTTCGCCATGCCGCTCTCCATGCCGGACTTGATCGCACCATCACGGATGTCCTGCGACGGATAGACGATCGATAACGTCACGGTGGTACGGCCCGCAGCTTCGGCGAACCGCGTCGTGATTTCGGCGACGCCCGGATACCAGGGCGGATCGAACTGCTCGGTGTGCACCAGCCGTTCCGGCGCCGCGACCTCGCGAAATTCGCCGAACACCGCCATCCGCGTGCCGCCCTCGCCCTTCTGCCAGACCCAGCGGTAGGCGCCGCCGGGACGCACATCCATCTGGCACACCGGCATGCTCCAGCCGTCCGGTCCCAGCATCCAGTTCTTGAGCATGTCGGGCCGGGTGAAGGCATCGAACACGAGGCGCCGCGGCGCATCGAATACGCGCGTGACCTTGAGCTCATGCTCCGCGCCCGCGCCGAACGTCATGTTTTTTGTCATCGAAAACACTCCCTACAATGTGACTGGGGCTACGCCGTCAATGTGGCGAGATGTTCGCTAAGCCGCGCTAGCGTCTGCACCAAGCCCTTGTCGGCGCCGTACTCCTTGATGACCCGATCGCGTTCCGCCAGCGATGGGAACACACCACGCAGCGTGATCCTGGTTTTGCCGCCGAGGTCCTCGAAGGTGACGGTGCTGCGGAACTGCACAGGTTCCACGTCGCTGCCGCCGCCATGGTGATAGACGAGCCGCTCCGGCCTGACGATCTCGTCGAAGGTGACGCGGTTCTGGTAATCGCGGCCGTCGGGGCCGTGCATGACGAAGCGCCATACGCCTCCCGGCCGCAGATCGAACGCGCTGGTCGTCGTGCTGAAGCCATCCGGCCCCCACCATTGCGCGAGGTGCTTCGGATCGGTCCATACCGACCACACCAGTTCGCGCGGCGCGTCGAGCACGCGTGTTCCGATCATCGCGGGCGGGTTATCGGCAAGCTCGAAGCTATTTCTTTCGGCCACGCTTACTCTCCTTGCTTTCTTTGGCTTGCAGCACGCGCAGGTACTCTTCGAGGCGGTCGAGCCGCTCCTCCCAGAGCCGGCGATAGCTCTCCAGCCAATCATCAACGCCCTTCAGGGCATCCGGCTGGATACGGCAGGGCCGCCACTGCGCCTCGCGGCCGCGCGCGATCAGGCCGGCGCGCTCCAGCACCTTGAGATGCTTGGAGACTGCCGGAAGGCTCATCTCGAAGGGCTCGGCGAGTTTCGTCACCGAGGTTTCGCCGAGCGCGAGGCGCGCGAGAATGGCCCGGCGGGTCGGGTCAGCCAGGGCCGAGAACGTGGCGCTTAAGGGGTCCGGCGACATGTGGTATAGAACCATATAGTTAAATAACTAGACGGTTCACTACCGTGCGACCTGAGTGGAGTCAAGTGCGCCGGGCTCCAAGCCATTCGGTCGCGGACAGGAGGATCGCAGTTGCCGCTAGGTCTTGCGCTTGCGCGCAGACCGCGCCGCCGGAGCAATTGCTTTGCCTGTGCCTTCCGCGTCCAGCGCGGAGATCAAGCACTCCAGCATGGCGGTGACGTGCTCGACGCGATGAGCCCCGATGTCGCTCGCGAGCTGCGCATAGATGCGATTGGAGGCGGCGATCCCGCTTTCGAACAGACGGCGCCCGTCGGCGGTGAGCGAGACCACCACGCGGCGCTGATCCTTTTCGTTGGGGCACCGCGAGATGATGCCATCCGCCGCGAGCTTGGGCAGAATGCGCGACAGGCTCGCCGCATGAATGCAGCAGCGCGCGCTCAGTTCGCAAATCTCACAGGACTCCACCTCGATCAGCGCGCGGATGATGCGCCATTGCTGATCGGTCATTCCGCGCGCGTTGAGCTCCGGGCGGAAGCGCTGCATCACGGCTTCGCGCGCCCACAGCAGCAGCATCGGCAGCGAATGCTGGAATGCGGGCATGCGCGAGGCCGCACCGCGGTGACGCGGGGGAGGCTTGCGCCCGGTCGCGCCGGGCGAGCGTGCCTTGGCCATGTCCCTACCCGACGTGGACGACCACGTTACCGACGGCCTTACCCTGCTCCACAGTTTGGTGCGCCGCGACGATCTGCGAAAGAGGAAATGTTTGCGCCACGTTGTGGTTCAGGTGGTTCCCCTCGAGTATGCGCGTGATGTCGGCGATCGCACGGTCGCGCTCGCCTTGCGTCAGCTCGTAAACAAGCATGAACTTCAGCGCGATATTGTTGACGAGGCAGAACGAGGCCGGCAGTTGCGCCTGCGGCCCGGTCCCGTAGACCGCGACAACACCGTGCGGACGCAGTACCGACGGCAACAAGGCCGCGTTCGCCGTGAGATCGAGCTCGATCACGGCGTCTACGCCGTCCCGTGCGAGTGCCCTGACGCGCTTGCCGACATTCTCGGTCTTGTAGTCGATCGTATGGTCCGCACCTGCGTCGTGCGCGACCTTGGCCTTGGCGGCGGACGAGACGGTCGTGAGCACGGTCGCGCCGCGCGCCTTGGCGAACTGGATCGCGTAATGGGCGACCGCGCCCGCACCGCCCGCGATCAGCAGCGTCTTACCGGAAGCGGTGCCGGCGATGTCGACCGCATGCCAAGCGGTCAGCGCCGGAATGCCGAGACAGGCGCCGACCTCAAAGCTGATCGCCTTGGGCAAAGGCACCGCCTGCTGTTCCGGCAGCACGATGAATTGCGCCGCGGTTCCGAACGGACGCTTCCACTGTCCGTTCCAGGTCCACACCCGTTCGCCGATCCGCGCGGCGGCCACGCCCGCGCCGACCATGTCGATCTCGCCCGCGCCATCGCTGTGCGGGATGACGCGTGGAAACGCGATCTTGCGGGTGACGCCGGCGCGGTTCTTCACGTCCGACGGATTGACGCCGGATGTCGCGAGCCGGATGCGGACTTCGCCCGGCGCGGGCGTCGGCGTCTCCACCTCGCCGAGGTGCAGCACCTCGTCGGCGGCGCCATTCTTATCGTAATAGGCGGCGCGCATCAGCTTGACCCCATCACTCACGGCCGCGGCCGGCGGCACGTCACTCTAGCGCCGGACGGCGGCCTGCGGATAGCGCCGGGTTTCCGCCGCTAGGCGTGCGGACGCATGGCGTGGTCGATCAAGGTCTTGCCGAGCGACCAGACGGCGCCGGGCACGCGATGGCTCCCGGCGATTACGTCGTCTAAGGCCTCCTCAATCCAGGCGCAGTCG
Organism: Hyphomicrobiales bacterium; assembly: GCA_003140315.1. GTDB lineage: Bacteria > Pseudomonadota > Alphaproteobacteria > Rhizobiales > Xanthobacteraceae > PALSA-894. The sequence continues at coordinate 8,437 of PLJS01000183.1, read as the reverse complement.
CTGTCGTCGATGGTGAGCGAAGGAATGAGCTTGACCGTGTGGCTGCCGAGACCGGCGACCTGCGTCAGGATCTTGTGCTCCTTGAACAGCGGGATCGTGATGAGCTGACAGAACAGTCCTTTGCTCGCGGTCTCGAGCACGTTCCACGACGCCTTGAGCTTCAAGGAGCTGGGTGAGCCGAACTCGACCCCAATCAACAATCCCTTGCCGCGCACGTCCTTCACCAGCTCATATTGCTGGACCAGCCGCGTCAGGCCGCGCAGCAGCCGCGCGCCGGTGCGCGCCGCATTCTCCACCACCCGCTCGGCCTTGAGCACTTCGAGGGTGGCGATGCCCGCCGCCATGGCAAGGTCGTTCTTGGCGAATGTCGAACCGTGGATCACGGCGCGATCCATGCGGCTGAAGACCTTGTCGAACACCCACTTGCGCGTCAGTACCGCGCTAACCGGCACGTGCCCGCCGGACAGCGCCTTGGCGAGCAACACCATGTCGGGCTCGACGTTCCAGTGCTCGCAGGCGAGGAACTTGCCGGTGCGGCCAAGGCCGGTCTGGATCTCGTCGACGATGAGCAAGGTCTCGTAGCGCCGGCATAGCCGCGCGGCGCCCTCCAGGTATCCGTCATGGGGGAGAACGACCCCTTTGCCCTGGATCGGCTCGACCATGAAGGCCGCGACCTTGCGCGAGGCGAGCGCGCGCTCCAGCGCGGCAAGATCGTTGAACGGAATGCGTACGCAGTCCGGCAGCAGCGGCTCGAAGCCGCGGCGGAACACGTCGTTGCCGTTGAGCGACAGCGCGCCGTTGGTCAATCCGTGGAAGGCGTGATCGCAGTAGACGAGGCCGGGGCGTCCGGTCGCGGCGCGCGCGAACTTGATTGCCGCCTCGACCGCCTCGGCGCCGGAATTGGCGAAGAACGCCTTCTCGAGGTAGGGCACATGCGCGAGCAGCCGTTGCGCCAGGACGCCGGCGAGCGCGGAGACGTCCATCTGGACCAGATTCGGAAAGTCGCTATCGAGGACGCTCTTGAGCGCCTCGCGAATCGCCGGATGGTTGCGGCCGACCGCGAACGTTCCAAACCCGCTCAGCAGATCGAGATAGCGGGTGCCTTCGCGATCATAGAGATACTGTCCGCGTCCCTTGCAAAAACCCACATCATATCCGATTGTCCGCAAGACGCGGACCATCTGCTCATTGAGATAACGTGTATGCAGAGAAAAACGGTCGGCCTCATAAGTCGCGAACAAGGTGGCAACGTCGAAAGTCGTACCCTTGTTCATTCGGATGCAATCCCCCGGTTGCAGCCTCCCAGCCTAACGGAAGCAATGGCGGCGGCAATGCGGCATAATCGCCGAATTCCCGCCAGAAGCGAACATTAGGCCAAACGAATTGAAAAGGCGATGAACAGATTCCGGAACACGACGGCATGAAGCGGTTCTTTCGCACTGCAGCGATCCTGGGCGTGAGTATCTGCGCGGTTCCGGCCGCCCTCGCGGCGGACCCCTCGCCGATCGGCGACTGGCTGGTGAAGGACGGCTACGCCAATATCCGCATCGACATTTGCGCCGGCAAGTTGTGGGGCATCGTCGCCTGGGAAAAGAAACCCGGCGTGGATGAGGAAAACCCGGATGTGACGAAGAAGGGCCGCCCGACCCTCGGCATGCCGATCATCCTGGGATTTGCGCAGACCAAGCCGAACAGATGGGAAGGCCAGATCTACAATTCTGAAAACGGCAAGCTATATAGCGCCAACGTCAGCATGGCAGACGACAACACGCTGGACCTTGAGGGCTGCCTCGTATGGCCCTTGTGCCAGACGCAGAAGTGGATACGGGTGACGACCCCGCCGGCGGGTGCCCTGCCGCTGCCGCCGATCAAGGGCGCACCGACGACCCCGCCGGCAAAGCAGACGGCCGCCAAGAAGGGCGCCACGCCCGCCGTGAGCGACACCTGCCTGCGGATCGTCGATGAAGCGGCCGCGCAGGAAAAAGCCAGCGCGACGAAAAAATAACTACATCTCGCCAAGCTTGCGCGGCTTGCCCATCAGCACCGGCTGGAACAGCACCGCGGCCGCAAGCGTCATCAGCAGCGACAGCGCCAGCAGCTTGCCCATGCTCGACATGCCGGGATGGCTTGAGAGCCACAGGCTTCCGAACGCCGTCGCCGTCGTGAGCGCGCTGTAGATCACGGCGCGCGTCAGGCTCGACTGCAGCAAGCCGGTCTGTCCGGCACGCCACGCCATGATGTAGTAGATCTTGAACGCGACGCCGACGCCGAGCAGCAGCGGCAGCGCGATGATGTTGGCGAAGTTGAGTTGCAGCCCGATCACGACGCAGGTTTCCATCGTGACGACGCCGGCAAGCAAGAGCGGGACGAGCGTCAGCAGCACGTCGCCGAAGCGGCGCAGCACGATCCACAGCAGGATCGCGATCGAGCCGAGCGCCCAGAAGCCGGCCTCGATGAACGCCCGCACGACGGTATTGCCGGATTCGAGGATCGAGATCGGTCCGCCGGTCGCCGCCGGCTCGACGGCGAGCACCGCACGCGCAAAGGTCCGCAAGGTCTCGTTGTCGTTCGGGTCGCCCTTGGGAAGAGCCTCGACCCGCGCGCGCCCGTCCGTCGTCAGCCAATCGCGCGTGATGTCCGCAGGCAGTGTCTCCCGCGTGATGGTGTGCGCATCCAGGAGGTCGCGCAGATCCTCAAGCGCGGTCTTCAACGGCGCGACAAAGACCGCCGTCACCTTGTCGCGCATCGCCTCGTCCGCTTTCACGAGCCGCGACAGCGCGGCGGCGAGGCGCTTCGCGGGCGCGGCGCCGGCGCCGGGATGATCTGTGGCGGCCTTGTTCAGGGCCTCGATCACCTCGTTGAGCTCGGCGACGTTCTCCTCGTCGGTCGGAGGCTTGCTCGCGGCTTCGGGCTTGAAGGAAGGTTCGAGCTTCTTCTTGGCTTCCGCGATTGCGGCGAGCTTGCGGTCCTGATCCGGGGGCACGAAGAAATCGAGCGTGGTGACGCGTTCGACTTGCGGCACCTTGCGCAGGCGCTCCGCGGCCTTGTCGGCATCGGCGAGTGAAGGCGCGAGCACGTTGACCGAATTCGCCCCGGTGTTGGGATCGCGCCGCAGGTCGAGGAAGGTCGCGATCGATTCGACCTTGGGATTGCGCAGGTTGATCGGATTGAAGTCGAACTTCATGAAATAGAGCAGCGGCAGCCCGCCGAGCGACACGATCGCGACGCCGACGATGATCGCGATGCGGTGACGCTCCATGAAGGCGTCGACCGGCGCGAGCGATTTATAGCCGAGCGGCTCCCCCTCGCCGGGGGGATTGAACACCGTGAGAAGCGCCGGTAGCAGCGTGATGCTGGTCACGAACGCGACCATCATGCCCATGCCGGCGATCTGCCCCAACTCGGAGACGCCGCGGTAGTCGGTCGGCAGGAACGACAGAAAGCCGGCCGCGGTCGCGGCGGCGGCAAGCGTGAGCGGAGCGCCCGCGTAACGCGCCGCGCGGGCGAGCGCGGTCTTCAGGTCATCGACCTCGTGGCGTTCCGCACGATAGCGCACGCTGAATTGCAGCCCGAAATCGACGCCGAGGCCGATGAACAACACCGCAAATGCAATCGAGATCAGATTGAGCGGCCCGACCACCAGGAAGCCGAGCGCCGCCGTCATCGCGAGCCCCACAAGCAAATTGAGGAACACCGCCAAGATGATCTTTCCCGACCGCAGCGCGAGCCACAAGATGACCAGCACGGTCGTGATCGTGCCGATGCCGTTGACCCAGGCACCTTCCTGGACGGTCGCAAATTCCTCGTCCGAAATCGGCACGGGGCCGGTGAGGCGCACGCGCGCCTGATATCGGCTGGAAAGTTGAAGGTCTTTCACCGCCTGCCGGATCGCCTCGGTCGCCTCGTGGCCGGGCTCGAGCGCGGTGAAATCCAGCTTGGGACGGATATCGATGAAATGGCGCAGATCACGACCGTCCGGCGAGACGCCGTTCAGCAGCACATGCCACGAAAAGTTGATCGGCTTGCCGGCCAGCACCGACTCCACGGTCTCCGCCGTCTTCGTGAGCGTCGGTGCCATCTTGTCGAGCGTGATCTTGTCCAATTCGACGCCGGTCAGCCCGAGCTGGAGCGATTCGATCAGGCCACGCATGCTCGGATCGATCGCAAGCTGAGAAATCAGCGGCTCGGCCTGCCCCAGTTGCACGGCGGTCTTCTCGACCTCGTCGACGGGGAGGAACAACAAGCCGCTATGGCGAAAAAACTCGCCGCCGCCGGGCTGCTGGATCGAGAGAAAAAGGTCCGGGCGCTGCGACAGCTTGCCGACCAGCGCCGCGGTCGCCTGAGTCGCGAGCTCGGGCGTCGGGGCATCGACCACGGCCAGAATAGATTGCAGCCGCTCAGGAAAAGAAGTCTCAAACGCAATCTCCCGCTTACGCCATGGAAGATTAGGTGAGATCAGCGTATTGATGTCGGTGTTGATGGAAAAATGACGTTCAGCATAAACACCAGAAATTATCCCGCACAGCGCCCCGATCACTATGATCGGCCACGCGAAGCGTGTACATGTGCTGACAACTGCTACTATCGCGGCTCTAAGCATGCCTTGATAATCTCACCTTTACTGTTTGATGGAGAGTCGAATTGAGCTTAGACACTGAAACAGGTGAACCGCAGGCCGGTTAAAGGCATTGACAACGCACTTACCGCCGCTGCGGGGCGGATAAAAGGTGAGCATCCAAGCCATCCCCGCGGATTTGCTATCGGCTCCGAGCGCCATGTATTAGTTCATTGCGCTGCGGCAAGAGGCGGGGCAAACTTGGCGGCCCCGGTTCCGTGTACCGTTCTATCGAGGATGATGTCCCGATCATGGCGTTAAAGACCACAATGTTGGACGCAATCAAGAGCCCGGCAGACCTTCGTACGGTTAACGAAAAGGACCTGCGGCAGGTTGCGGACGAATTGCGCGCCGAGACGATCAACGCCGTCGCCGTCACGGGGGGGCATCTCGGGGCCGGGCTGGGCGTGGTCGAGCTGACTGTTGCGCTGCACTATGTATTCGATACCCCGAACGACCGGTTGATCTGGGACGTCGGGCATCAGGCCTATCCGCACAAGATCCTGACCGGCCGGCGCGACCGCATCCAGACGCTGCGGACGGGCGGAGGTCTGTCGGGCTTCACCAAGCGCGCGGAAAGCGAATACGACTGCTTCGGCGCCGCACATTCCTCGACCTCGATCTCGGCCGGCCTCGGCATGGCGGTCGCGCGCGACCTTGCCGGCGAGAAACGCAATGTCGTCGCCATCATCGGCGACGGCGCGATGTCGGCCGGCATGGCCTATGAGGCGATGAACAATGCCGGCGCGATGAATTCGCGTCTGATCGTGGTGCTGAACGATAATGAGATGTCGATCGCACCCCCGGTCGGGGCGCTGTCGGCGTATCTGGCCCGGCTGATCTCGGGGCGCACCTACACGTCGCTGCGCGAGATCGGCAAGCAGATCGCGCGCCACATGCCGAGGTCGGTCGAGGAGAAGGCGCTGCGCGTCGAAGAATATGCGCGGGGGTTCCTCACCGGCGGCACGCTGTTCGAGGAGCTTGGCTTCTATTACGTCGGCCCGATCGACGGCCACAATCTCGATCACCTCGTGCCGGTGCTCAAGAACGTGCGCGACGCCGAGAATGGGCCGATCCTCGTTCATGTCGTGACACAGAAGGGCAAGGGCTACGCGCCAGCCGAGGCCTCCAGCGACAAGTACCATGGCGTCGTGAAATTCGACGTTGCGACCGGCAAGCAGGCCAAGGCCAAGTCGAACGCGCCATCCTACACGAAGGTGTTCGGCGAGAGCCTGGTGAAGGAAGCGCGCAAGGACGACAAGATCGTCGCGATCACCGCCGCGATGCCGGGCGGCACCGGCGTCGACATCTTCGAGAAGGCATTCCCGGAGCGCACCTTCGACGTCGGCATCGCCGAGCAGCATGGCGTGACCTTCGCGGCGGGCCTTGCCAGCGAGGGCTTCAAGCCATTCGTCGCGATCTATTCGACGTTCCTGCAGCGCGCCTACGACCAGGTCGTGCACGACGTCGCGATCCAGCGCCTGCCGGTGCGCTTCGCACTCGATCGCGCGGGTCTCGTCGGCGCCGATGGCCCGACCCACGCGGGCTCGTTCGACGTCGCCTATCTCGGCTGCCTGCCAGGCTTCGTGTTGATGGCGGCGGCCGACGAGGCGGAGCTCGTGCACATGGTGGCGACGCAGGTCGCGATCGACGACCGCCCCTCGGCGTTGCGCTATCCGCGCGGCGACGGCTCCGGCGTCGAGATGCCCGAATTCGGCGTCCCGCTCGAGATTGGAAAAGGTCGAATTTTGCGCGAGGGTTCCTCGGTCGCGCTGCTGTCCTATGGCGGCCGCTTGCAGGAGTGCTTCAAGGCCGCCGACATGCTCGCGGCGCACGGCCTCTCGCCGACCGTCGCGGATGCGCGATTCGCAAAGCCGCTCGACACGGAGCTCGTGCTGCGCCTCGCTAAGGAACACGAGGTGCTGATCACGATCGAAGAAGGTGCGATCGGCGGATTCGGCGCCTATGTGCTGCAGACGCTCGCCGAACACGGCGCGCTCGATGCCGGCATGAAGGTCCGCTGCATGATGCTTCCCGACGTGTTCATCGACCAGGATTCGCCCGCCGCGATGTATGCCAAGGCCAGACTCGACGCGAAGGGAATTGTGGCAAAAGTGTTCGAGGCGCTGGGTAAGGACGTTCGAATCGACGTAGTGCAACACGCCTGATCGCGTGTTAGTGAACCGTCGAGATTGCGCGCGGCGTTCGCGTGCATAACTCTGTCCGGGGCCTTGAACCCCGCAAGGAGCCGAGTGTTACGATGAAGGTCATTCTGGCCCAGCCACGCGGTTTTTGCGCCGGCGTCGTGCGCGCAATCGAGATCGTGGAGCGCGCGCTCGTCAAATACGGTCCGCCGGTCTACGTGCGGCATGAGATCGTCCACAACAAGCACGTCGTCGAGAGCCTCAAGGCGAAGGGCGCGGTGTTCGTCGAGGAGCTTTCCGAAGTTCCGCCCAACGCCGTTACGGTGTTCTCGGCGCATGGCGTTGCGAAAAGCGTCGAGCAGGAGGCGGCGACCCGCGACCTGCCGGTGCTCAACGCGACCTGCCCGCTGGTCACCAAGGTGCACAATCAGGGCAAGCGCTATGTCGGCCAAGGCCGCAAGCTGATCCTGATCGGCCACGCCGGCCACCCCGAGGTCGAAGGGACCATGGGTCAGATCCCGGCGCCGGTGGTGCTGGTGCAGAACGAGAAGGAAGTCGACGAGCTCGACATCTCACCCACCACGCCGGTCGCCTACGTGACGCAGACCACACTCAGCGTCGATGACACCAGGGGCATCATCCAGGCGCTGCAGCGCCGCTTCTCCGACATCATCGGTCCCGAGACGCGCGACATCTGCTACGCGACGCAGAACCGCCAGTCGGCCGTGCGCGATCTTTCAAAAGTCGTGGACGTGATCCTGGTGGTCGGCGCGCAGAATTCTTCCAATTCCAACCGGCTGCGCGAGATCGGCGCCGAGGAAGGCATCCCGAGCTACCTGATCGCCGACGGCTCAGCGCTTGAGGCGGAATGGGTCAAGGGCGCGCAAGTCGTCGGCCTGACGGCTGGCGCTTCGGCACCGGAAGTTCTGGTCGATAGCGTGATCGATGCGCTCGGCCGGCTCGGCCCAGTCGAGGTCTCTACCCTGCCAGGCCGAGAAGAGCACATGGAGTTTCGCCTGCCTGCTGAACTGACCGAGGGGTTTGCCACGCGAACGGTCAGCCGGGCGAGTTGACGCACGCGTCAAGACCGTCGATTGTCAGTCAAGAAAATCAGAAAGTAACAGGATGGCCGTACCCTTTTTCAAGGAAATGAAGATCGGCGCCTACTTGGTGAAGCAGAAGCTCACGGGGCGGAAGCGCTATCCGCTCGTGCTGATGCTGGAGCCACTGTTCCGCTGCAATCTCGCCTGCTCCGGCTGCGGCAAGATCGACTATCCGGATCCGATTCTCAATCGGCGCTTGTCCGTCCAGGAGTGCCTCGACGCGGTCGACGAATGCGGCGCNNACGCGCTGCTGCTCGAAAAGAAGCTCGGCGAGTTCGAGCCCTCGCCCTATCTGTTCTTCTCGGTGCACGTCGACGGCATCAAGAAGCATCACGACAAGTCGGTCTGCATGGATGGCGGCTTCGAGCGCGCCATCTCGGGCGTGAAAGCCGCGCTCGCGAAGGGCTTCGCCGTCAACGTCAANNNGGCCACCCGGCCGAGGACATCGCGGAATTCCTCGACATGGCGAAGGAGCTCGGCGTCGGCGTTTCGATCTCGCCCGGTTACGCCTATGAGCGCGCACCCGATCAGCAGCACTTCCTCGCGCGTCAGAAGACCAAGGAGCTGTTCCGCAA
>PLJS01000113.1:1746-16149 GCA_003140315.1 Hyphomicrobiales bacterium | reverse complement strand
TAAACCGCTACGCGGTAGGGAATCGGCCGGCGGATGGGGAGGTTGCAAGGGCGCGTTTTTATGAGACACGCTTGTTGAGTACAGCTTTCTCAATGTCCGCTTCTCTAGCCATGACGGCGTACCTCGAATCGACATCAGCATGGCATCGACTAGCCTGAATACAGTACGATGTTAAACACCACGGATTTCGACTCCGCCTCCATCTCCGGGGTCGGCTGCAATAGCTTGGTGACAAGCAAATCCTTTTGCTCCAACGCAGTCTGATAAAAGCGATCCGCTTCGAGATAGGGGTCGCCTTCAAAATACATCTGCGTCACGAGTCTATCCAGCCGGCCCGAAACCTGGAAATGAATGTGCGCTGGCCGCATTCTATTGGGGCCCGCGGGGTATGCGGCGGGTTTGATCGTCTTGAACCGATACCGGCCATCGTCGTCAGTGGCCAGAATGGCTGACCCCTCGAAGTTTGGATCGAGCGGCGCAGTGTTGTGGTCGCTCGGATGCGTGTAACGCCCATGCAGTTTGGCTTGCCAAATTTCAACGTTCGCGTCGCGAGGCGCTCGCACGCCAGCCCGAATTCGGGCAGAAACGACATCGAAAGAGGGGAAAATTTTGGGGGTTCAGAACGAGCCTCTCAAAAAATGGCTTAACCCCTCCTTACGGTTGTCGCATTTCAACGGTGCATTCACCTGAATCTGCAGCGAATCGACCCGAACCGGACATTGAGGATGAGATTGATACGGCCGTGGCTCCACCCGTGAACCTACCTTCGTCCCGGCGAGACTACCGTTTAACGGCTGTTTGAGGACCTCATGAACCAGAATCAGGTTGCACCGCGAGAACGTCGGGGCCCGCTCGCTATTCTCCCCCTCGTATTGGCTGGCACACTCGTCTTCACCACGGGCACTCGCGCCGCCGAATGGATCGAACGCCCCTTCGATCCGTCCGTGGGCAGCCGCTGGGTCATCCAATCGAACGAGACCACGGAGGACAACAGGGACGGACGCGTGCAAACGAGTGTCGCGACGATGACGGCAGAATTGACCATCGAGCAGAAGCTCGTCGATGGATTTCGGATCACCTATGTGGTGCGCAACGCCTCGTATGTGGGCGATGCACGCAGTACTGCGCTGATCGGGCCGGCGACCAAGGCGCTGGAGAACCTCGTCATCCACGCCATGACGGCTGCAAACGGGATGCCGCTGCGGATCGAAAATCTCGAGCAGGTCCAGGCGACCGCCCGAACCGCGATCGACAACATGACAGCACCCTTGGCGAGCAAGCCCGAGGAGGCGGCGATACTGAGACAGATGGCGACTAGAGTGCTGCTTGCCGACAATCAGCACGCTCCCGCTATCTATCTTGCTACCCTTGTGGCTCTTGCACTTGGACAGAATACCGGAATGCGCCCTGGCGAGACGCGCAACAATGACGACGACGCGACCAACCCGTTCAGCGGCGCGCCAATCAAATCGAATACCTCGCTGCGCATCGGCAACGCCGACCCGGCGACCGGCTCTGTTCGCTACATCCGCACGCGCACTTTCGACTCCGATGCGATCAAGGCCTTCCTCACTAAGCTGGCGCAGCAACTCGGCGGCACCGACAGTCAGCATTCTCAACCGATCGACAACATGATGAAACAGTTCACAATGGCTCTCGACAGCCGGACAGAAATCGAGGTCGAGGACGGGATAACCCGCACTTTGCGCCAAGAAGACACTGCCACTGCCGGCACCCCAGGTCGCAGCATCGTCAAGCACGGGCACAAGCTAATAATGGTCATGCCGGCGCCGTGAGCTTCACAACTCGAAAGAATGATCTGCTGCGCAAGGAGCAATTCCACACCCCCATACGGAGCGCGCACGAGATGAGCAAGGAAGGACGTAGCGCTCACGAGCTTTCTGGCCTGCTCGTGGAGCGGCTTGGCATCGAAGGCCTCGTGATCCTTGTGCTTCGGGATAACGTTTATGGCTGGAACGGTTTCACAACGTCGGTACCAGATGGCGTTGTCGACATCCACGTCAAAATGCAAATTGCTGTCGAAGAACTGCGCAAGCTATATGTTTTGAGCGACTCTGCTTCGGGCGCCCTCTATCTTGCTCATCAATGAGCCGACGGTCTCCTTCTGACCGCACTCGTTCCGAACCTCAATCCTTTTGCTCTTCAGAAACGAAAAAATGATTATACCTTATATACTTTCAGCTTACCAATTAGTTGAAAACTCGCAAGCAACCCAAATGCCCGGCATGTGGATAGCCAATCTGTCAGCCAACTTAGTTATCAAAGGCAGGTGTTCGTAGTGGCGCATGACACGATAAGAAGAAAGTACCAAAAGGGCCAAAACAGCACGAGCACCGCGCCGCACAGAAGCCACAGCCCGAGGGAGCCGTAGATATACCAGGCCCTCGCGACTGCCCCGAGCCAAGCAACGACGCACACCGCAAGGGTGACGCCCGCAGCGGGCAGAAGCCATTGAATCCGATATGATACCGCAGCTGAAAACAGCGCCGCTGGCACGACAACCGCGATTATGCCGATGCATATCGTTATCGCTGTGAAGCGACGCACTTCCTACCCCTTCGAAGGCGAGCTGATGAGCATAAATAAAGAGGTCGCGTTTTAAGCGACCTCTAGAAGGCTTGGGTAATGGTGCCCACTGACTTAGCGCCGCGACGGCTTCCAAGTCAACAGAAACCTTGAAGTGACGCCAAGGCTTTCTACAACCGGGGCACCGCGAACCGCTGCCTATCTCGATCGAGCGTGAGTGATGTCAAACGTCTCACATCGATAATGTCGTCGCTCCCCAAACGGCGCTGCAGCAAACGAACCGATGCAAAGGGTGCAGATCAAATCCTCATCTTGAGCAGGCGAGCTGAAGACGATCAAAAGAACCGAACCATGGACGCGGCCATTGGAGAAATCGAGGTCTTCAAGCGCCGCGAAAATCTGCCACCGTATTCTGGTGGTTCGAGCCTTTTGTTCATCCGGCGATGGGGAAGGTCCCGTGTTGATTTAGGCCTGAAGGACGGTGACGCTCAATGTCCTGAAGATAGCGGTTGCGCAAATCGTCGGAAATGAACGCGCTGGTAAAGCTGTTTCGAGCCATCTGCCAGAGATCGCCATCCGACATCCCGAGCTCAGTTTGAATCGCAGCATAGTTTTCGTTGATGTAACCGCCGAAGTAGGGAGGATCGTCAGAATTGACGGTGATGCGCAAGCCGGCCTCGTGCAGGCGGCGGATGTTGTGTGATGCCATGTCGGGAAAGACCTTGAGCATGCAGTTCGACATCGGACAGACCGTCAACGGTACTCCGCGCTCGGCAAGCTCGCGCATCAGGTCGGGATCGCCTTCGCAGCGCACACCATGATCGATACGCTCGCACTTCAGCGTGTGCAGCGCGTCGCGCACATAATCAGCTCCGCCTTCCTCGCCGGCATGCGCCATGGTATGCCAGCCGCAGTCGCACCGTGCGATATCGTAGGCGCGAGCAAACTTCGACGGCGGATTGTCAAGCTCAGGGCCACCCATGCCTAACCCGATGATGCGGTCACGCCACGGCTTGACCAACTGGATCATCGCGAGTGCATCGCTTTCGTCGAACTGACGCTGGATGCCGACGATCAACCCTCCGGTCATGCCGTGACGGGCGCGGGCGTCGTCGATCGCGGCGAGAACGTTCTCAATGACTACGGCAATCGGAATACCGCGCCGCAGATGTGCCTGCGGACTGATGAACACCTCGGCGTGCCGCACGTTTTCGCGCACCGCGCGGGCGAAATAGGCAGCGGTCATCTCGTAGAAGTCGCTGCCCTTCTGAAGAACGGTAAGGCCGAGATAGAAGAGGTCGAGGAACGATTTCAAATTGTCGAACTGATAGGCGCACTGCACCGCCTCGGCATCGGCGTAAGGCAATCTAATTCCGTTGCGCGCCGCCAGCTTGATCAGGGTCTCGGGCTCCAGCGAGCCCTCGAGATGCATGTGCAGCTCGGCCTTGGGCAGATTGGCGATGAATGGCGAAATCACAGTGGCGGGAGTCCTTGTTCGCGGTTTCGAAGCGGTCAGCTCTCGGCTATTGCCTAATTGTTGGGCGGCGGCCTCGCTCCACGTCAATCCCGGACGACGCTCCCGGCCCTTGCGTCATCCGGAAATAGAATTGACTATTCAACTCGATACGCCAATCCGTCCCTGAAAAGAACCCTTGGCATGCGGCTTGCTGAAAACGTTTTCAGAAAGCTGCCGATTTTCGGCCAGTGCCCCGACGAATGCAACTGGGAGAACCTCATGCGTCGCCGCCGTTCGACAGGAAAGTTCGCCTTCGCTCTCGCCGCGTTGTTCGCCCTGGTCGCGATGCAGGTATCGGCACAAGACAAGCCGCTGAAGAAGGTGCGCCTTGCTGTCGGCACATCGTTCCTCAATGTCGGCTACCCGATGGATACGCTTCCGGTCACGCTCGGCTACTGGAAAGCGGAAGGCTACGACGTCGAGGTGCTCCCCGTAGGGGCTTCGCTGCAAGCGCTGCAGCAGATGGTGGCCGGCAACGCCGACTTCGGGCAGGTCAATGCCAGCGTCATCGTCCAAGCCAATTCAAAGAACGATCTTCCGGCGCGCATCGTCATGGGCAACGGCGTGATCGACTGGTCGATCGCGGTTGACGCCAACGGGCCCATCAAGTCGGTCAAGGATCTCAAGGGCAAGACCATCGGCGTGTTCAGCCTCGCGACGGGTGGCATCGCGTATTTCAACAACCTCCTGCGCGCCAATGGCCTCGATCCGACCAAGGACGTCGAACTTGTTCCGCTCGGCCTTGGCGCTCCGCCGGTCGAAGCTCTCAGGTCGAACAAGGTGCAGGGGTTGCTCTATTGGGCGGCCGCCATCGCGACGTTCGAGAACGCCGGGCTCAAGTTGAACAAACTCGCCGGCGACGATTGGCGGAAGTATCCCGACTATTCGCTGTCGGCGATGCAGGCGACGCTCGATAAGGATCCCGCCATGGTGATCGCGATCGCCCGCGGGGTCGCCAAGGCAACGGTTTATGCGCTGGCCAATCCGGACTGCGCCCGCAAGCTGCACTGGGAGCATTATCCCGCGACGAAGCCGAGCGGCGCCGACGAGGCGACTTTGATCAAGTGGGATCTCAATGCCCAGCAGGCGCAGCTCGACTCATTGGCTGATGGCTTCAAGCTCGGCGGCGGCAAGCTGTGGGGCGCTGTCGATCCGGCCTCTTATGACCGCCTCATCAAGCTCATGTTTGACGCCAAGCTGATCGATAAGCCGATTATCGCGTCGAGCATGATCGTCAACATTCCGGGGTTCTTCGAGAAGGTCAACGACTTCGACGTCAAGGCGATCGAGACGGATGCCAAAGCCTGCAAGGTCTGAAGCCGGATTCGGAGCCGAACGGACGACATCATGCCGGAAGCCGTGCCGCTAGCCCGCGTTTTGGTACCGTCGATGACGGCACCCCGGCCGCGTCTTGCGCCTATCGACGCGTCGCGCGATGCGCTTGTGCACATCACCGGCCTCGAGAAGATCTACGACACGAAAGACGGCGAGACTATTCACGCCCTGAAGAACGTGAACCTCGACATCGGCTCGAGTGAATTCATCAGCGTCGTCGGTCCGAGTGGATGTGGCAAGACCACGCTGTTGAAAATCCTCGCCGGCATTCTTGCTCGTTCAAGCGGCGAGGTGACAATGCACGGCCGTAGTCTGACTGGGCCGAGCCGCGAGATCGGTGTCGTATTCCAGGCGCCGGTGCTGCTGCCATGGCGCACCGTCCTGCAAAACGTGATGGTTCCGGTCGAGGTGCAGAAGCGCGATCGCGCCGAATTCAAGGAGCGAGCTCGCGGATTGCTCGCGATGGTCGGCCTTGCGGGATTTGAAAGCAAATATCCAGGCGAATTGTCGGGCGGCATGCAGCAGCGGGTCGGCATCTGTCGCGCGCTGGTGCACGATCCCTCCTTCTTGCTGATGGACGAGCCGTTCGGCGCGCTCGACGCCATGACGCGCGAGCAGATGAACGAGGAATTACAGAGGATTTGGACCGAGAGCCGCAAGACCGTGCTCTTGGTCACGCACAGCATCCCCGAGGCGGTCTATCTCGCCGATCGCGTCGTCGTCATGACACCGCGGCCGGGCCGCATCGTCGACGTGGTCCCGGTCGACCTGCCGCGTCCGCGCACGCTCGCCATGCACAACACGCCGGAATTCGGGCGCTTCGTCGCGCGCATTCGCGCGCACTTCAATTCGGCCGGGAGCCTAGACGCATGAACAGGAGCCATCCGTCGGCCCGGTTTGCCAATATCGTGTTGCTTCAGATTCTGACCTTCTGCCTCTTCGTTGGCGGATGGGAAGCGATCGTGCGCGGGTTCGGCATCAGCAAGATCGTGCTGCCGGCGCCGTCTGCGATCGCGGTGGCGTTCACGGACGGATTGCTCAGCGGCGACTTCGGCTGGCATCTCGCGGTGACGATGTACGAAATCCTTGCCGGCTTCGCGGTTGGCGCGTTGTCCGGCCTGCTGTTGGGTTTCGTCATAGCCCTGGTGCCGCTGGCGCAGCGCATCCTTTATCCCTACGTCGTGGCGTTCCAGACCGTGCCGAAAGTCGCGATCGCGCCGATCATCGTCATCTGGTTCGGCTACGGTGTCAGCTCCAAGATCGTGATCACCGCGACGATTGCCTTCTTCCCGCTTCTCGCCAACACCATCATGGGCCTGCGCGCGGCGCCACACGACCAGATTGAGATGTTGCTGTCCTACACCGCCTCGCCCTGGCAAGTGTTCACGATGGTCCGGCTCAAGCAGGCGCTGCCCTACATCTTTGTCGGGCTCGATGTCGCGATCGTGCTGTCGGTGATCGGCGCGATCGTCGGCGAGTTCGTCGGCGCCAAGGCCGGACTCGGCTATCTGATCTTACAGAAGAACTTCAACCTGGACATGGCCGGTACCTTCGCGATCCTGATCATCCTGTCGGTGATCGGGGTCGGCTTGCACGCGCTGATCGGCGGGGTGCAGCGCCGGGTCGTGTTCTGGATGGACACGGCTGGCGAGCGCGTGACGGGCGCTTGATCGCGGACACTGAACCGGACCAACGGATCCGAAGGAGGAAAGCATGCATCAAACCGTTCGTGCAGCGAGCGCCGACGAAGTTCCGATTCTCGACCTGACCGCGCTCAACGAGGGTGGCGACCTCGCGCCGCTCGCCGCAAAGCTGCGTCATGCCTGCGTCAACACCGGCTTCTTTTACGTCGCCAATCACGGAATCCCGGAGGGCGCGATGGACGATTTGTTCACCGCCACTAAACGTTACTTCGATCTGCCGATGGATCAGCGGCTTGCCCATCGCATGGATGAAAAATTCCGCCGCGGATTCATGCCACAGGGCATCAACCAACATCCCGGCTTCGCGCCGGATCTCAAGGAGAGCTACGAGATCGGCATCGACCTGCCGCTTACCGACCCCGATGTCGCGGCCGGCCTGCCGCTGCACGGTCCGAACCGGTGGCCCGTGGACCGCCCGTGGCTCAGGACGGCGTCGGAAGCATACTTCGCACAGGCGCAGGCCTTGGGGAAGCGCTTGCTCAAGGTCTGTGCGGTGAGTCTCGACATGCCGGAGAATCACTTCCTGCAATTCTGTACCAAGTCAATGGTGCAGATGCGGCTGTTCCACTATCCGCCCCAGGAGCCAGTCAGCGACGACAAAGCGTTCGGGGTCGCTCCGCATACCGACTACGGCATGATCACGCTGCTGTTGCAGGACCCGATCGGCGGATTGGAGCTCAAGAAGCGCGACGGCGAGTGGATCAGTGCGCCATACGTCGCCGGCACGCTCGTGATCAACATCGGCGACCTGTTCCAGCGCTGGACCAACGATATCTACACCTCGAACCAGCATCGCGTGATCAACCGCACCGGGAAGGAGCGTTACTCGATCCCCATGTTCTTCAACCTTGATTACAACGCGATGGTGTCATGTCTGCCGACCTGCCAGTCGGCCGCCAATCCGCCAAAGTACGCGCCGATCAAGTCCGGCGACTATCTGCTGAGCCGCTTCCGCGACGTGCAGAAATATCGCGTCGCGGCGGCGTAGTCGGCGAATCCGGCGCGAGCGCTCGCGCAGGTCCGGATCATGGGAGAGAATCGTCGAACCGAAAGCGCGCGCCGGAGCTCAGGCAAAGCACGGCCTGTCCGCGCACGCGCCGCGGTTTTGGGCGGCAAGGCCACGGTCAAGGACATCGCCCGTGTCGCCGGCGTGTCAATCGCGACCGTGTCGCGCGTTCTCAACAATCCGAAACTGGTGACCGCGGACAAGCGCGAGGCCGTGCTTGGTGCCTTGCGCAGCCACGACTACATTCCAAATCAGTTCGCCCGCTCGCTGATCTCGCGCCGCTCGTGGGCGATCGGCCTGATTGTGCCGACTATCTCCAATCCGGTTTTTGCCCCTACCATAGCGGCGATCGAACGCGAGCTCGATGCTGCCGGCTATGCGCTGCTAATCAACTGTTGCGAGCGCGATCCTGCGCGCGAATTTGCCCAGGTGCGCACCCTGATTGAGCGCGGCATCGATGGCCTGCTGATCACCGGATCGGAGCACCTGCCGGATCTGCCGGGCCTGCTGGTGCGGTATAAGGTCCCTTACGTGTCGCAGGATATCTCGCTTGACCTTCCGATGGGTCCGAGTGTTGCACTCGACAACGCCGGCGCGCTGGAAACCGCAATCGATTACCTGTTCGAGCGCGGCCATCGGCGGATCGCGGTGTTGTCCGGTCCGGTTCACAACACGCCACCGGTGCGAGATCGGCTGCAAAGCGCGGTCGCGCGCATCAGGTACCATGGTCTCGTCTTTCCCGACGCGTGGTGCGTGGTGACCGATGACTATGAAAGCCACACGACCCGGGCTGCCGCGCGATGTTTGCTCGACGACGCGCGGCGACCTTCGGCGATCGCACTGACTGGCGATATCCTGGCGCTGGGTCTGGTGGCGGAAAGCCGGGCGCGCGGGTTCGACGTGCCGCGCGACATTTCGATCGTCGGCTGCGGCGACACCAACATGGGACAGTATGTCGATCCGCCGTTGACGACGGTACGTATGCCCTTTGCAGAGATGGGCAAGATCGCGGCGCGCAACCTGCTGGCGCTGATCGCCGGGCACCGCACCCCCGATACCGTCGTGTTACGGCACCAGCTCGTCGTTCGACGCTCGGTCGGCCCGCCGCCGACCCTCGATCGTTGGCGCACCTGACCAAATCGAAGACCACCAGAGAGCCGAACTACGGACACAGCGTTTCGAGAAAAGCAGTCTTCTGGGGCTGATCCACTTAAATGTGGGGCCGAATTCAAAGCATGTATTCGTCAATTTGGCGGAGGGTAATTCGACTCAGCCTTCGATGTACCAGCGGCCTGTGCGGAGCGAGTACGTGAAAGGCAACGGCTACCTCGATCATGCAGCCATTGCTTCCTTATCGCGCGCGCTAATCGAGGACATTGCCGTGCTGCTATATATCGGCGGCTCGAACATCAGCGTGGACGAGTGGATTTGTCGCAGGCATCTCATAGATTTGCATGACTACGTGAACAGGATTGAGCTTCTGGGGCGGCTGGGGAAAGACTCGCCACTCAACCTGATTATCGCGATTTAACGCTCATTCGTCGCCGGATACGCGACAGAGTAGCGGCCTTTGATCGCCGCAAAACGTGGATTGCAGCTCTCGAGACAGGTGAATCTAAGCGCCGAATGTGCTAAGGAGCCCTTCGGCTATATAGCCCAAAAAGATCAACCGCAGCATCACGGCGATCCCCGCGACGAGGAGTTGAAGCGCCTGCCAAGTACGAAAGGTTAAGATTTATGCAAAATCTCGACGGTGAGATGCGATAGCGACCTGAAGCGGGCAAGCCGGGCGCGATAGTAGTCCGGCTCGCGCGCGTGTGTCGTAATGACCGAAATAATCGCTCCCAGATGTCCGGGTCCCAAACGCCAGAGATGGAGATCGGCAAGCTGGTCGCCCTCGCTTTCAATTGTTTGCCGCAGTTTATTTGCCATGCGCGGATCAGGGTTTCTATCCAGCAGGATCGAGCCGGTGTCCCGGACCAGACCGTAAGCCCAGCTCGCGATCACTGCAGCGCCTGCGATGCCTGCCATCGGGTCCATCCAAACCCAGCCAAAGGTGCGGGCGAGCAAGAGGCCCGCGATCACGAGCACGGACACCGCGGCATCGGCCATGACGTGGATCACGGCGGCGCGCATGTTGTTGTCATGGTGCGCCGATGCGGCCGCATGCTCGTGCTCTTCAAAAACGACGGTATAGGCTTGCTGGCCGATTCGCACCTGCGCCGTGAACGCGTGCGGCTCAGGAATTTCGTCGACCGACTCCAGATAGCCATCTTGATCTTTCATCGCGAAACGCTGCTGTGTGCCATTGGGGCGGACGGTCTCAACCGATGCTGCTTGCGCCGTTAGAGCGGAACCGGTTTCGACGCGAAGCCGAAAACGGGGCGGCACGCCGTCCTCGAACACGTCGAGGACGACGACCCCGCTATCGGTCGTAATGGGATGTGCCTCATCATGGTCGTGTCGCTCGTCGGCGTGCCCGTGACTGTGGCCGTGATGATGCCCGCCACTGCTGAGGAGCCATGCACTCGCGACATTTACGACCAGGCCAAGACAGGCAATCGGGATCGCCTCGGCGAAGTGGATCGAGACGGGCGCAAGAATACGGGTGACAGATTCGTAGGCAATCAGCAGTGCGATCATCGCGAGCACGATCGCACTGGTGAAACCGGCGAGATCGCCGAGCTTGCCGGTGCCGAATGTGAAATTTGGATCATCGGCGTGCTTGCGGGCGTACGTATAAGCGACAGCCGCGAGCAGGAGCGCGCCCGCATGCGTGCTCATATGCAAACCATCAGCGACAAGCGCTATTGAACCGTACAGCAAGCCGCCGACAATTTCTGCGATCATCATCGCACCGCAGAGCCAGATCACCGCCCACGTCTTACGCTCGCCCGTCTCATGTCCTTCTCCGAGGAAGACATGGCTGTGGAAAGCCGAAGAAGGGATGCTGCTGTTCTCAATCATGGCGGCGCTCATTTCAAATAGGTGCGGACAACTTCGAGGAGCTGCTCTGCCGCTTCGGCGTTTAAGGCACTCGGATATTTCTCGGCATCGACGAGATGCTCGCGCACATGGTCCGTGACGACCTCGGCCATCAGACCGGTCAAGGCCCCTCGCGCGCCAGCGATGTGGTGCATGATCTGCTCGCAGCCGATTTCGCCATTGAGAGCCCGCTCGATGCCTTCAACCTGGCCCCGGATGCGGCGCACGCGCNNGACGGATGCCAGGGCCACGGGCGCATGGCGGAGGTGGCTAGCGTGTTTGTTCGGAAACGAATTGGACGATGGAATAGGACCTAGCGACTGCCCGGGAGACGCAATTTGAATCGGGGCCGGGGTGGCGCGCCTTTCTCTTGGAGAAGACGGTCCAAAAAGTCCTTCAAGGCCGTTTCTCCCGCCGATACCGCCGCGTCATTCGTCTTGAAAAATTCGAGACACATATTGATCGCAAGCGGTCGTCCGTCGCGACATATCTCCCAGGTGAATGGTGCTCGCGGAGGCCCGCTTCGCCTCACCGCCAAATAAAAAACGCCCCGCCTTGATCGACCGGACATATGGCGATTATGGACCAGCAAGCTGTTACGCAGTCAATCCCCCACCTTTGCCTTCCCACGTTCAGCGACTTCCTTGGCGCGGGTCTTCGCGATGCGTTCGATCAACTTCACGGGAACCGGCTGGGGTAGTTGGAATCGAATAGTATAGACGACGATCACGTCGATCTTGCCCGCTGCTATATCGTCGAGGAGGCGCTGCAAGGCAGGTCGGTCTGTGTTGCCGCCGGAGAAGCCGCCGTCGTCGTACTTGCCTCCCGACGGTGTCCGGCCCGCATGGACTTGGCTTCGGATGTAAGCCTGCGAGGCATCATATTGAGCGTCGAGCGAGTTGAAATTTTGCTCGAGCCCCTGGTCGGTCGAGACGCGTGTATAGATTGCGCATCGAACCTGCTTCTGCGGACGGGCCTTCATGGTGATGCTCCGGCCGACGACGCGTCACGCAGTCCAAAGAACCTTGGCCCGTTCCATCGCGTCCCCGTGATGGCGAACGCGACGCTAGAAAGGCCAGCATCGTGCCAGGGCGGAGTTCGGCAGCGCGCCAATGCTCCGGCACCAAGTCGGACGCCAACGCTTTGCCGACCGCGCGAATGATGCCCTGATAGAGCCCGTAGAGAATAAACAGCGTTGCGATCAGAACGACGTTTCGTGTCGCCGCGAAGCCGAGATAGGCGATGAAGAAGACGACAAACGACGCAAGCAGGACGTTTCGCCGGCCCCATTGGTCGGACAGGGCACCTGCCGGATAGGAAATTAGCGCGGCGACGAGATTGAACGCCGCGTAGATCAGGATCGTCGTTTCGAGTGAAGCGCCGATGTCCTGGGTTTGCAGGATGAGGAACGCGTTGCTTGAATTGCCGATGACGAACAACGCTGTCGCCAGAAGGTAATTCCAATAGCGATTGGGAAACTGCCGCAGGCCGATGTCGATCTTGGATTTCGCGGCCACCGCCGCCCGCTTTTCCGTGACCAGCAGAACCATCAGGAAGGCGAGCAGACCGGGGATGATCGCCAGATAGAAAATGCTGCGAATGTCAAAATGCAGCGCGTAGAGGAGGAGCACCGCCAGCAACGGCCCGAGAAACGCACCGGCATTGTCGCCGAAGCTCTCAAGGCCGAAGGCCTTGCCTCTGTTTGCTTCGTCCACCGAAGAGGCGACGAGCGCGTCGCGCGGGGCCGAGCGGATGCCCGAACCCACGCGGTCCAGCAGCCTTGCGCCGAAGACGCCCTGCCACACCGTCGCGAGTCCCATTAAGGGCTTGGCAATCGCCGCGAGGAGGTAGCCAAATAGCGCGACCGATTTTCGTCTTTGCAGTTTGTCGGACAGCGCGCCCGAAAAACCCTGCACAATGTTTTGCGTGGCCTGGGCGACGCCGTCCACCAGCCCGACGATAGTGCCGCTCGCATTTAGCGTTTGCGTCAAAAACACCGGCAGCACCGGATAGAGCATCTCCGTCGAGATGTCGGCAAACAGGCTAGAGAGGGCCAGAAGAAAAGTGTTCCGCGAGAGCCCCACGTAATAGCGTTGGATCAGCGGAGAGGTCACGGGTTCGGGGCCCTCCCTTCATTGCGAGGCCAGCCCGAGGGCGACCCCGCCGAGCGCGCTGAGGACGACGACCAGCAGCGGTGGCGCGCGCCAGATCATCAGCAAGACAAAACCGACGAGGGCGATCCCGAAATCACCTGGTGTCTTCACAGAACTCGTCCACACCGGATTGTAGAGCGCGGCGCCAAGCAGCCCCACTACCGCCGCATTGACGCCGCGCATCATGGCTTGCGCGCCGGCGCGCTTGCGGAACGTGTCCCAGAAAGGCAGCGTCCCGATCAGGATCAGCACGCCGGGAAGAAAAATGCCGATCAGCCCGATGGCGGCGCCCATCAGGCCATTCGGCGGCGGCCTCACCACAGCACCGAGATAGGCGGCGAAGGTAAAGAGCGGCCCCGGAACCGCTTGCGCCGCCCCATATCCGGCAAGGAACGCATCGTCGCTCACCCAACCGGGCGCGACGAATGCCTCGCGCAGCAACGGCAACACCACGTGACCGCCGCCGAACACCAGCGAACCCGCCCGGATCAGCGTCGCGAGGAACGCCAGCGTCGCGTCCTGCGGCAGCGCGGTCACCGCGACGAGNNCCGCCGAACACCAGCGCGCCGGAGCGGTAAGAAGCTTCAAACAGGTCGAGGCCTTGCGATGTCACAAGACCGCGCAGGATGGGAAGGCCGATGAGCAAAAGGAAAAAGGCTGCCAGCGCCGCGAGCCCAACGCATCGCGAAATAGGCATAGCGATGTGTCCGGCCGCTGACGGCGCCGCCGCGCGGCAGAACCACAGGCCCGCGACCCCGCCCAGCAAGATCGCACCGATCTGGGCAACCGACGAAGTGCTGAATAGAATGATCAGCGCCGCGACAACCGCAATCGAAGCCCGCTCCCGATCCGGACACAGCGTGCGCGCCATGCCCCACACCGCCTGCGCGACAATGGCGACGGCGACCAGCTTGAGGCCATGAAGCAGTCCCGTGCCAATCGGGCCGCCGAGCGAGCCGGCGCCATACGCGAAGAGCACGAGCACGATGGCCGAGGGCAGCGTGAAGCNNCCGGGCAGGAACTGGCACAGCGCAACGAGATCGGCATAGGCCTGTTCGTCGAGCCAGTGGCGGCGCGTAACGAACTCGTCTCGAAAATATCCGATGTGAGCGACCGGCCCGCCAAAGCAAGTGAGGCCGAGCTTGAGAAAGGCAAGCA
>PLJS01000113.1:0-1740 GCA_003140315.1 Hyphomicrobiales bacterium | reverse complement strand
GCCATGAACCCGAAATCCATGTGTAGTTGCTGATGACAGTGGAACAACGTCAGCCCCGGATTGTCGGCGACAAAATCGAATTCAACCTCCTGGAAGCCGCCGAGCATCACCACGTCCTTGATCACGCCCGCCGTTGACTTGCCCCTGACGCGCGTCAGCTCGAAGCTGTGCCGGTGCAGGTGCAGTGGATGAATATCGTCGCTCGCGTTGCGAAATTTCAGCCGGTAGCGGCGCCCCTCATGAATCGAGTACATCGGCTTCATGGTGCCCATCGAAAAGGCTTCGCCGTTAAGGGTCCACTGGTTGAACCCGTTGAGCGCGGCGTTGTGCTTGACGATCGTGAATTCCATCGTCTCGTCGGGTGGCGCTGGCATCGTGCTTGCCTTACCGAATTGGCTGTAATCCCAACGGAACGGCTTCGGCTTGGTCCACTGCGGCTTGCCTTTGTGCCCCGCATATTCGACGACAATCCCCATCCCCCGTCGGCGGTCGTCATCGGCAAGATCGCCCATCGCCCAGACTCCTGGATGCCTCATCTCGACGACTGCGGAGATGCGTTCGGCGGTTCCAAGCCAGAGCAACGGCACTTCGGCTTGAGTCGGCACGGGATTGCCGTCAAGCGCGACGATCCTGAAGGTATGTCCGGGCAGAGCAAGACTGCGTATCTCACCAGCGCTGGCGTTAAGGACATGGAAGAGCACCCGCTCGCCCTGCTTCACGCGAACAGGCTCTCCGTGGCCAAGCATCCGGCCATTGATGCCGAACAACTCGTAGCCGACTTCGAAGCCCTTGGCTTTCTCCTTCGCCTCCGCGTCGGCAACCTCTCCCATGTCTTGCAGCGCCTTGATCGGCGCGCCGACAAGCGCATCCGTTGCCATGTCACCGCCGCGGCTGAAAGCAGGCTCGAACTCCTTCAGGACCAGAAATATTTCGCGGTCGTAGGTGCCAGAATTCTTTCGCGGCTCAATGTAGACCGGCCCGACCTGGCCGGTATAAGTCCCGCGGTTGAGATCGCCTCCGGCCACCACATGCGTGTGATAGAAACGGAAGCCTGACGGCTTGGGCGTGAATGCGATCCGGCGCACGCCGTGCGCCGGCACAAACGGTGAGCCTTCTTCAGCGGCGCCGTCTACGTCGCTGGGGATCGTCTGCCCGTGCCAGTGAACCAACTCGGGCGTATCGGTGTCGTTGTAAATATCGACGACGACACGCTGGCCTTCCTGGAAACGCAGGAGCGGCCCGGGAAACTGGCCGTTGTACAGCGTGGTCGAGACGATATGCCCCGGCCCCAGTTCCACGAGGCCGGTAGCGATGCGCAACGTGTAGTCAGCCTTCTCGGCAGTAATCGGTTCGGCGGCGCGCGCAAGCTGTGGCATCGCTCCCACGACGGACGTTAGGGCGGCGCGTTTGAGCAAGGTACGGCGATTGATCAGCACGGCTTTCTCCGGAACGATGTTGAGAGCTGCGCACGGCATTCGGGGTATGTGTAGCTACGCTGGAAGACCAGACATTCCATCCAATCAGACGAATAAGCGCTGCGGGACCAACGAGCGCCTTTTGCCAGACCCGACGAACATCGGTGATCCTAACGCTGTTGGATATCGAGAGCTGGTCCCGGTTGTCTGAACAGATTTTCCGCGTCGATAAGTGGAGCGTCTGCCGGGGTTAGGCTGCCAAGCGGAGTGGCAGCGGCGTGAAGTAGGCTTTATCTGGTGTCGTGCCGTCAAGGCTCGAGTGTGG
>PLJS01000219.1 GCA_003140315.1 Hyphomicrobiales bacterium | reverse complement strand
TTTTCACACAGCCTGGACCCAAAGCGGACTCGCAAGCAGCGCGGCGAGACCCACCTCGCCGCCTTCGTATCTCGACGAACCTGCGCTAGATGTCGAGCACGAGTCTTTTGGACTTGGCGCGCGACACGCAGGGGATCAGAAAATTCTGCTGTTCGCTGTCGCCGAGGATGTAATCGCAGTGATGGGGTGTTCCAGACAGATAACGCACCATGCAGGTGCCGCAGGTTCCAGACTCGCAGGAGCTTTCGACCGCGAC
Source organism: Hyphomicrobiales bacterium (assembly GCA_003140315.1). Classification (GTDB taxonomy): domain Bacteria; phylum Pseudomonadota; class Alphaproteobacteria; order Rhizobiales; family Xanthobacteraceae; genus PALSA-894. Next base: position 13,794 of record PLJS01000219.1, on the reverse strand, counting down.
GTTGCAGCGCCTAAGGGCGTCGAGGATCGTCTCGCTTGCGGCAACGGGCACGATCTGCCCAGTCGAGGCGACCTCGACCTCGAAATCGATTTCGCCATTCGTCGGTGACGCAAGCTGCGGCGGCTCGAAGCTTTCGAAATGCACGGAGCCGGCTGGCCAGTCCCGCGAAGCTTCTTTCACTGCTGCGAGCAGGCCCTCCGGTCCGCAGCAATAGATGTGAGCGCTTGTACGCGGGATTGCGAGCAACGCTGCAACGTCCAGTTTTCCCATCTGTGCTTCGTCGTCCAGATAGATATGAACGTTCGCATAATCGGAAAATGTTTGAACGTCTTTCCGGAAGGCTTGGCGTTCGCGCGTTCGGCTGCCGTAGTGAACCGAGAAATTCGCGCCGACCAATTTGAGGCGCCATGCCATAGAGATCAGAGGCGTTACGCCGATGCCACCTCCGATCAAGATGTACTCCGAACCGCCCTCCTGCAGGACGAAGTTGTTCTCGGGCGCGCAGATCGTGAGAATTTGCCCGACCTTGAAGTGGTCATGGATGTAGCGTGAACCACCGCGGCTGTTCGGCTCAATTTGAACTGCGAACTCGTACCTGAAGTCCTCGTCCGGGTCGTTGAGTAGTGAGTATGATCGTTTGAGTCCGTTCGGTAAAAGCACATCGATGTGGGCGCCGGCGGTAAAGCGCGGCAGCGTGTCACCCTCGATCGGCACGAGTTCGAAGGACGTGACGTCCTTCGATTTGTACGTGATGCGATCGATTCTAACTTCCAGAGTCATTGCGGGCCTTCTCTACCGAAGAACGGCTCGGCAAATCCCCGAACGCCCACCTCGATCGCGAAAATGCCGCCAGCCAAAGGCTGTTTGTCACGCTCGCTCGCCGACAAGGGGTAGGTCGCGCTGGTTACAAAGAGGGTCTGGAAGTTCTCGCCGCCCAGGCAGCACGCGGTTGGCCGCTGAACCGGGATGCCGATGACTCGGCTAATCCTTCCGTCGGGCGTATAGCGCGCGACGTGCCATCCCCCAACATGACAAATCCAGTAGCCGCCCTCGGAATCCACCACCGCGCCATCGGGGCGGCCTTCCTGGATATCCATCGCAAGGAAAACGCGCTGGTTCGAGATGTCCGCGGTCACCGGATCGACGTCCCATGACCAGACATAGTCTTGCCGGCTGTCGGAGTGATAGAGCGTTCGTCCGTCTTCGGTAAATGCGAGGCCGTTCGAGCAGATGAGCTTGTCGACCAGCTTTGTGCACGCCCCGCTAGAATCGAAGCGGTAGAGTGCACTCACCCGCTTGTCCATCGTCTCGACGACGGTGCCTGCCCAGAAGCGGCCGCTTCGGTCACAGCGCCCGTCATTGAAACGCGTGCCGGAGTTTTCCGGTTCGAACGGGAAGACACACCGCGTTGTCACTTTGTCAGCGAAGTCGACGAGAAAGATGCCAGACTGCATGCCCGCAATAATTCCGCCATTCCGGCGGAAGGCGAAGCAACCGATCCGCTCGGGCATCGGCCATTTCTTGTTGTCCCCCGTTCCCGGATCGAGACGATTGAGGGAAGGCTCGTAAATGTCGACCCAATAGAGGCACTTCTCGGCCGGATGCCAGCGCGGGCATTCGGCGACGAGAGCCTTCGCGTCCAAAACGCAGCGGAATTCGTTCACTTCACGGCCTGCTGGCTGGGAGAATCAGATTGAGTGGACCCGCGTCCAACGATCAACGGCGCGCGATCACGTCGATTTCAATCGCACAATCGCTTGCGAGCGCTGTGACGCCGACGCAGGTGCGTGCTGGAAGTTTACCCTCGGGGAACAGCTTAGCGTAGACGTTGTTCATGCGCTCGTAGTGCGCTTCGAACTTCGTCAAGAAGACGCGCACTGAGACGATCTCCGCCTCCTTGAAGCCGGATAAATCCAGGACCGAGCGAATGTTGTTGATCACGGTCTCGGTCTGCGCCTCGATCCCCTCCGGGACTAAGCCGTCGGCGAGGAAGGGCAACTGGCCCGTGACAAAGAGCCAATCGTCCACCTGCACCGCGTGACTGTAGGGAGCCACCATTTTCGGTCCGTCGCCGAAGACGTGATAGACCGCGTTAGCCATCGACGAGCGCCTCCTTCTTCGCGCTCGGGGCGAAGGCCTCACTTGTCTGCAGCGAGCGGACCGACTGCTCGATCTGTTTCTGGCGAGTGCCGACCTCGACGGATTCGCTGCCGATCACGAGATCGCAGACCTTGCGGCCGAACGCGCGCAGGATGGCTGCGTCATCCCCGCTGCCGGCCGGCACCTTGAGCACGATCTCGTTGTTGTAGGTCGGCACGATGCCCTTATTGTAGCGCTTGGGCTGCGAGGGTGTCGCGCCGCTGGCGACGGCGCGGATGCCGTTGCGGATCTGTCGCCGCATTTGCGCAATGCCGATGTCGGTCGATGAGAGATGTTCGTTCTTGCGGATCGCGATCGGGCCTTGCGCCACCATCGCGTCCCAGTCGCCTGGACTTTTCTGACGGTCGCGATACGGGCGCTCGTCGGTTTGTCCCATGAGATCGATCTTGCCGAGTCCGATCTCATCCGGCTTGCTCTGATCGTATGGGTCTATGACCCGATTGAGGTGCCGTACGCCGATGACCCAGCAATGCGTGTTGTCGCGCGGCACAATCCATCGGGTGAAAGCAGCGCACAGCGCGAACTTCTCGCGTTCGCCGTCGACGAATCCAGTGCCGAATTGTGCGACGTTGGGAAGAATCGCATCGCTGGCGCGCACCCAGATATTTTCGCCGCATCGGCGCGTCGCGACTGAAAGCAGGCCGAGCGGTGTTTCGATGAACTCCAGAACCGGGAGCGCCGAGAAAGCCGGCGTGAACTGAACGCCGGTAACGATCGAATGCAAATAAGCGGTATGGATTGGGTCGGCAGCGTTTTCGTGCACTTGAAGCCAGTTGCACGGCATATCGAGCTTGTAGGGAACGAGGCGATTCGGCTCGGGCCAAACCAGCGTGTCGTAAATCGGGAAGTCCGGCGTCTCCTCGGGCGGACCCATGTAGGTGAAGATCAGCCCCGCGTGCTCGTGCGTACGATAGGCGCCGTGGCAGAGGGACTCGCGCAAACGGCTGCCGGGCGGTTCGCTCGGGGTCTCAAGCACGTTGCCGTCGACACCGTAATGCCACCCATGATAGGCGCAGCGGATCCCCTCCTCGCTAATGATTCCGTACTCGAGCGAGGTGCCGCGGTGGCTGCAGGCTCTGAGCACGAGGCCGAGCTTTCCACTCTTGGTGCGGAACAGGATGAGATCTTCGCCAAGGACGCGGATCGGCATCGGCATGTCCTTGAGCTCTGACACCAGCGCGATCGGGTGCCAGAAGCGTCGCAGGTAATTTCCGCCGGGCGTGCCCGGGCCGACATGTGTTAGCTCCGCATCCTCATCGTTCGAGGCCGGATGGTAGAAGCCGCCGAAAGGGGGTCTTTTCGGATTTGCCATTGTTTCATTCCTTCTCGATCAAGCGTTTGCAGAAGCTCTGCGGCGAGCGACCTGCCAGGGGAGCAACAGGTGCTCGGCTCCCACCACGGCGTAGAAGAGCGCGAGTCCGACAGTCGAAAGAATGGTGAGCGCGGCAAACATGCGAACGGTGTCAAATTGTCCCTGCGACACCAAGATGAAGTAGCCAAGCCCGCGGTTGGATGCGACGAACTCGCCGACGATCGCGCCAATCAGGGCGAGCGAGATGGCGACCTTCATGCCGGCGAACAGAGCCGGCAACGCGTGCGGGAACCTGATCTTCCAGATGATCTTAGCGGCGGACGCGCGCGCCGAACGTGCGAGGTCGATCATATCCGGATCGACCGAGCGAAGGCCGTGAACCATGTCGATGACGATCGCGAACACAGCGATCATCGCCGCGATCGCGATCTTGGGATTGAGGCCTGTGCCGAGCCAGATGATGAAGAGTGGCGCGATCGCGACCTTCGGGATCGAGTTCAGCGAAACCAGAAGTGTGTAGAGTGTCTGGTCGAGAAACTTGAACTGGACGATGAGAACCGCAAGAATCACGCCGAGCAGCACGGCGAGGCCGAAGCCGAGCAAGGTTGCCTGCAACGTATAGACCGCGTTGAAAAGCAGCAGCCCGCTGTCGTCGACAATCGCGGTGACTATGCGCGACGGCCGCGGCAGCAGATACTCGGGCGTGCCCATGAGGCGGGAAAGCCCTTCCCACAGCAGGACGCAGGCGATTGCCGTCACCAGGGGCAGTCCCACGTTGCCGAAGAGGCGTGCGCTTCCGTGTCTCACGGCGATGCTCGCAGGATGCCGAGGTCTTCGAAGGTCTGGCGCACTTGGCGGCCGATCTCGGCGAAGGCGCGTCCTTCCCTGACGGACAAGGCACGCGGCTTGGGAATGTCGACGTCCAGGACGGTGGCGATCCGGCCGGGCCGGCGATCCATTACGACGACTTGATCGGCGAGGAAGATCGCCTCGCCGATATTGTGCGTGATGAACAGCGTCGTGCTCTGTGTCCGCTGGCTCAGCGTCTGGAGTTCGAGATTCAATTCGTCGCGGGTAAATGCGTCGAGCGCCGCGAACGGTTCATCCATCAACAGTAGTTCGGGTTCGTCGAGGATAGCGCGGCAGATCGACACGCGCTGGCGCATGCCGCCCGAAAGCTCCCAGGGATAGCGGTCTTCGAAGCTCGCGAGGCCAAAGACCGCGAGCAAGCGGCGCGCGCGATCGATCCAGTCGCGACGCGGCAGACCACGAAACTCGGTCAGCAGCAGCACGTTGTCGAGAACGGTGCGCCAGTCGAGCAGCACGTCGCGCTGGAACACCATGCCCATATTATCGGGCGGGCCGGAGACGGCGCTGCCCTTGAGGCTAATCTCGCCGGCGGTCGGATGGTCGAGGCCCGCGACGCAACGCAGAAGCGTGGTCTTGCCGCAACCACTTGGGCCCACGATGCTGACAAATGCGCCGGCCCGTACACGCAGTGAGATGTCCCGCAACGCTTCAAGGCTGCCGCGCTGCGACCGGTAGGTCTTGCAGACGCCGTCGATCACAAGGTGGTCGGAGGTCGGCTTTTCGCTGAGCCGGCGCTCCGGGCGCATTTCAACGACCGCCGCCGTCATTTTGACGGCTCAACGAAAAGATCGTTGGTGAAGTAGTCCGCCGGCTTGCTACCGGTCGGGATGAGCTTCGCGCTCTCCAGCGACGCGATGGTGCGCGCCCAATCCTCGGGCGTCTGCAGGCCGAGCGGCTTCGAGGCGGTGTTCGACGTTCGGAAGTACTTGATGTGTTCGACGATGGTGTCGATCACGACGGTACGATCAAGCTTCGCATCGGGGCGGCGCTTGATGATGATGTCGGCCGCTTCGGCCACCGTCGCATCGCCGCCATCCACGATGTCGGTCCAGGCTTTGTAGAACGCGGCGGACAGCTTCGCCAGTCCGTCGCGGCGCTTGCTCAACGTATCCTCGCGCACGAGAAGCCCGTACGAAGGAATGGCGAGACCGTAGTCGCCAAAGAGAATATAATCAGACGGCCGCTTCTTGAGGAACGGAACGCCGAACGGTATCGACGTAATCATCCCGTCGCCGCGGCCAGAGGCGTAGGTTGGTATCTTCGCGGACGCGTCGACGCTGACGAGATTCAATTTGTCTCGTGTGGTGCCGCCGGCAGCAAGGAAAGCGTCGATGAACGGGGCCTCGAACGAGGTCGATGTGTAGATGACCTCTTTGCCCTCCAGGTCCTTCGGCGTCTTGAGACCGGAGTTCTGCGGGACGAAGACGCCGAGCGAGGTCTTCTGGATCAGGCCGCCGATCGACTTCAGTGGCACGCCTTTGCCGCGCGCAATCGCCATCACGGACAGATCGCCGTATCCGACGTCGAACTGTCCCGAACCCACCAGTTGGATGGTCGTCGTCGAGCCGTTGCCGTCTTCATGCACGACCTTGATGCCGGCCTTCGCGAAATAGCCTTTATCTTCCGCCCAGAACCAACCGGCTTGAAGACCGCTAACGGTCCAACTGTCGCGTACGGTGAACGTCTCTTGGGCGAGGGCAAGTGAGCTCTGCAAGGTCGTGGACGCTAGCGCCACGACACCTAAAAATGAGAATACACGCGACCACATCGCGGCTGTTCCTTATCAGTGAGAAACCCAAGTCGGGTCAACTCTCGAACCGCCAACGTAGCCTAGACGTATTCCAAAGTCGTTGTAAATTTTCGAATCCAGAAGGCGGCGTTCGGATTTTCCGAATGCCCTGTGTATAGTTTCTAGGCGCCGAAGCCGCACGCTGCTGACGGAGAAGGCAATGAAAAAGGCGACAGGGCGGAATCAGAAATACAATCCCGAGAAATTCATGGGTGCAGTCACGCTCCGCCAGCTGCGGTACTTCGTGGCCGCCGCCGAAGCCGGAAAGGTCGCGAAGGCCGCATCGATGATTTCGATTTCACCGTCCGCAGTGACGGACGCGATTGCGGAACTCGAAGCGCTATCCGGGCTGAGCTTCTTCGAGCGCCACGCGCGCGGACTCACGCTGACGTACGAGGGGCACCGCTTCCTCTCGCATTGCCGCAACATCCTATCGTCGGTGAAAGACGCGTCTTATGCCTTCGATGTCGCCAACAACAGCATCGACGGTTCATGCACGCTCGCGCTCGAAGGCACGATGAGCGGATATCTGCTCGCTCCACTGCTCTCGCGATTCCAGAAGGCATTCCCCAACATCTTCGTCAATCTCATCGAAGCGAATCGCATCGACGTCGAAAAGCTCATTCTTGATAGCGCATGCGACGTCGCGCTGATCGTCGTATCGAACATCACGAGGAAGCTGCCGATCAGTCAAGTGACCCTCATCCATTCAACCCGCCGGCTCTGGCTGTCGCCGAAGCATCCGCTGCTGACCAAAGACGAGATCACGCTCAAGGACGTGGCGCCTGAGCCCTATATTCAACTGACCAACGATGGCGCGGAGGATTCCACCGCGCGCTATTGGAAGCAGAATAAGCTTGAGCGGAATATCGTATTCCGTACCACCTCCATGGAGGCCGTCCGCAGCCTGATTGCATTCGGTCGTGGCGTAACGATCCTTTCGGACTTGCTTTATCGGCCGTGGTCTCTCGAGGGGGAGCGGGTCGAGGTGCGTGAACTCGCGAGTCCGATACCGCCAATGGACGTCGGACTCGTTTGGCGACGGGGTTCGCTCAATGCGAACCTGGCCGCAACCACCTTTGTGAACTTCTGCCGCACCGAGTTCATCAGGATGTAGCAGAGCGCCGGCGGACGGCGCGTCGAACAGGGCATCAGTCGGTAGTCGCTGCTGAAGGCAAATGCGACAGCGCGACCGTCGCAAATGGTATCGCCTTATGTCACGACTCGTCGGCTAACGGTCAGGGCTTTCGGGGGCAAAAAATGAAATTCCCGCGGCGTAAATTTTTCGTACTTGCGTTGGGAGCAAGCATCGGCAAAATCCTATCCTGCGCGGCCTGTCCGCTGTGTCGTAGGTTATCGGCTTAGTGCAGATCGTGTGACCCTTCGCACCAATGTCGAGGCGATGCTGTTTGGCCCGCCTCACGCAGTAGGATTCGACTCAGGCGCGCTGAGAACGTTCAGTTGCGGCTTCATGAGGCTTCCGAGAGTAACCGGACAGCCGCTTGCTTGAGCGCATTCCGTAACGCGTCATTACGCGAACCACAAAGTGTGGCGGGGTAAGCGCCGGCTTCTCTCTCCAGCGGTTGTCGTCAGCGAATCAACCCCTATATTGATTGCCGCGCAATGCGCTCCTGGTGATTTTTTCTTGGAGGACAGCATGAAGCGAGGCTCTATCACTCAGATCCAATCGTTCGCCATGGGTTGCTCGAAAGGCGCGCGCCGCCGAAGACTATGGGCGACGATGCACTACCACTGGATTTAGTGGTCGTACGTGGGACTGCTGGCAGCGGAGGCCACCGAGGTAATTATCCGCACGGTGTCTTTCGCAAACCAAATGCAGATCTGGTCGGCGACAGCAGCAGCAAGTATCGGCGTTACGATCGTGGGCTTCGTCCTGATCAGGCGCAATCGGCCCGCACCGAATCCCGCGATCATTTGAACTTGGATGGTCAGGCGTCCAGAACAGTAGCGGTCGACGACGTGCTCAAACACACACGGCGCGCGACACTGGAAGCTCTATCGCGACCGGATGACCTACGAGGAATTGGCGAGAAGGGCCGGGTTCGGCTATCACCACTTCCGCTGGGACCTCGCGCACGGCTTCATTCGGATGAAGTGACGGGCGGCCATTCCGGCCCGTTCTGCCCGAGCAACGTCGCAACCCGCTCTATCGTCTCCGGGCTGTAGCCGCTCTCCATCAAGCTCCAGAGTTCATGATCGCGTTGCGGTCGCTCGCGGTGACGGCCGACCGGCTCGCGCACGCGCGGGTTCAATCCTCTGGTTGGTCGGCGGTCGCCCAAGGGTCTGCTCCAACAGGATCAGGGTGCTGTAGGCGCAAGCATTGTGTTGTGTATCCAACCCGTCGGAGTTGACTCGCCAACCTCAACCCATTCTCCATCTCTACCAAACACAGAGAATTGCTTCCCCCTGCTGGCAATAGACACGATGGCGGCGGAGGATGATGGGCCGCTTCTCAAGTTGACCTTAGCCTTTTGAACGAAAATAACTTCGCGTTCTGTTTTAGTCGGAGATGGAGATATGTTCAAAGGTCGGCGTCCTTCGACGGGTTCAGGCGGCGCTACCTTTTGCGACTTGGGCTGAGGCTGAGGTTGGGGCTGCCCGACTGGTGGCAGTACCTTGGCCGGCAGTTGATCGGCACGGGTCGCGACAGATTCTGATGGCATCAACGGTTTCGTAGGCGCGTGTGAGTTGACGAGCAGAATTGACAAAACCGCAATAAAACCAGCCACGCCTACGAGCGAAAGAAGAACAACCCAATCTAGAAATAACCACTTCGGCTTGGGAACGGTTATTGCTGGAGCGACCTCTGGAGCGTCCGATACTGGCGGCGCTGAATCGGCCGGATCGGGTTCGATATCAGCTGGCACTACTCGACTTGTTCGAGCGAGTTCCTGGAGGCGGCGTTGGTAATTCGTGAAAGAGGCCGCGAACCTCTCCGCGCTTGAAGCATTGCTGAACATATATGCTTCGTTAAGGCCCGTCGGGCTCGTGAACCATAGCTGTCCATATTTGACCAGTGGTATTGTATAATTGCCGACAAAACGCTTATCGGGTGAGCCATCCTTATTTGTCTTTTTCCATGTTTGCCCACCGACTTCGCTGTCCGCTGGGACAGCTTCTTCCTCCACAAATCGTGTACCCCGGAGCGTGACTTCAAGTTCTCGAATATCGATTAGAGCGAAGTCACTGTTTCTACTCTGGGTCATGACAAACCCTGGATAAATATCGATATCATCGCCGTTCGCGTTCGGAAAACGCAACGCATGATACGCTGAATCGATGAGTTCTGAACTGGCGAGGCTAAGCTGGACGGAGGTTCTCGTGAGCGCCTCTGATGCAAGCGTGCGGTCTTTTGCGCGCTGAATGCCAACCACAGAAATGATGTCCCAAATCATTGCGCTGCGAGTGAGCTCTTCAAAAGTGCGTACCATCGCTGCGAATGCGTCGAGGGTCGCCTGGTCGAGTGCAAAGTCAACATTGATAGCGCACGCCATCAACTCCGCGCGCGCTTCCTCCAGGTTCGCTATGTTTGTCTGGCCCACCGCTGTGAGCCGGCCGGCTCTTTTTTGCAGAAAAATACGAAGCACAAAACGTTGCGCATTCTTCAGTTTTCGCGCGGTCTCAATTAACTCGCGTTCGCGTTCCGCAACGTTCTTTGACAAAGTCACGCGGCGAAGCGTGGCCTCATTGATTAACCGCTTGAACTCTCCTAGGCCGGGGCTCGTCAGTGAACTTATCTCGGCACTACGGATTTCCCCTTCAAGAGTTTGCGGCGCGACTAGCGGCGAAGGATCAGGCCAGACCGGTTGAAATGGCGAAATGCTATGGTCTGTCGGTTGGGTAGGCTTTGCCGATGGCGGGGAAAGTCGAGTGCGATACGACAGCCCTGAACCGGGGATACCTACGTTCAATTGAGCCCCGCGCTTGCCGAGATTGACGCTAGCGCCTCGGAATCCAATCGTTGTGCTCACACCCCCGCCAGAAAAATTCAACCTCACGCCCGGAAAAAGCTTCACGCTCTTTCGAAATCGTAGGCCCATTGCGCGTGCCTTGTCCCGTCACAGTTGAACTAATCTATCACTACCAGTTGTTTCAACTCAACGGGGCGGGTGCCCGCCACGCGGGCCTCGCCACGCGCGCGGGCAAGGACGCCGCGGCCATCGCTGGGGCCACACGACGGGCAAGATCGGCTTCCACGGCGGCAAGATGGAGATCGACCGACCACGGGTTCGTGGCCGCGATGGCAAGGAGCTATCGCTGGCGAGCTGGGATCAGGCGGTGGCCGAGGACTGGCTCGGCAAGTGGGCGATGAACCTGATGCTGATCCGCTCTTCCCTCAATAGCTGCCGTCGTACGCCGTGCCGCGAACGGTCGAAAAGGGCCATCAAGAGCAGGCATCGCGGTTAGGGAACGAAACGTGGAGTCGGGCTCGCCCGTGCATCGGTGGCACGCTGCGGCATCGCCTTATTTGGCCGTCGCAGGGCCGATGTCGAGGGTAAGATCGGTCATCGCGAAGTATGCGCCCGGCACCGACACCGTCTTGCCCGTGGGTGTTATGGCCGTGGTGTCAGCGCTGGTCGTCGTGGCGTCGTCCTCGTAGGTTTCGAGAGTTTGCTTCGTCGCCTTGTACAGGTTGTAAATTCCCGTGATGTCCTGGAGCACTTCCCGCTCGGGATAGCTCCGCTTGAGCTGCGCCTTGCCATCGATCTTGAAGGGCGAAAAGTCATTGCTCTTCATGCCAAACCAGTACCAGGCGTTCTGGAAATCCTTCCAGCTATAGGTGCTCTTGTCGTCCGCGATCGGGATGTCGGTCGTCGTGACCACGACACCAAGCGCGCGAAACATTTGGGGCTCGTTGACGTCGCTGTCGTAGGCCGACGGCAACGGGCCAGCCTTTTCGCGCAACTGCCTGGGCGTGTAGACCGTTCTTGTCGCTACGAAGCGAGGGCGCAGCTCCCAGCTGACACGCCCGTTCGCGGACGTATCGACGGCCTCAAACCAGACATCCTGGAGTCCCGTAAATACCGTCACCGGCGGGACGACATTTAGAGGTGCAAGGCCCATGAGATAGAGTTCGAGCGGCGCATAGGGCACGCGGTTGCCGCCGGCGGCATTGTGAGCGAAAAAATTGCTCGCCTCCCAATAGGTTTTTCCATTCTTCGTGACCTTGGTGACAGTCCCCGGCGCGAACCCGCCCAACTGGCCGGCGACGCTCGAAACGCCCCAATGCGAGGGATCGTCATCGGGCCCTCTGGATGCAGGAGGCGCAATCAACCCGGTCCTGATGGTCTGCGAGCAGGTCACGTCCTTGCGTTCGAACGTCTTCTCCTCTCCCTTGATCTTGTAGTGCTGAACGAACCTTGCGGTTTGAATCTCAGCACAGCTCCGGGGACTCCAGGACTCGGTCTCCAGGAAGTGATTGGCCCAGCGGTGAGACAGCTCATGCAGCGTCGCGCCAAAAACCATGTGGGCGCGGGAAGGGAGAATGACGACCCCCTGAAGCCTGATGGCGGAACCCCAGGACGCACGGTTTCGGTCGGTTGAACTGAAGACTTGCGTCCCTCCGCCCCTGTTCGAGTCGAGAATGAAATAGATGAAATCGAAATTATCGCCGAAGCATTTGTAGATCCTATCCCTAGCGAGGGCCCGCGCCGCAGTCGGGCCTGACCGCGGGTCTCCCAATTTGGTGAATTCCTCCTGTGTCACGTTGATCGAAATCATGATGTTCTTGATCGTCGTCGCCCCTTGCGTCCAATCCGGGCTGAATGTGATCCCGGTATCGGCCGGGCACGACGTCTGAGCCGATGCCGGTGTTGCGGAAAGTCCGTTCGCCGCCGCAATCGCCGACAGGCAAAGCGCCGCAATGGCGGTCCCCCCATTCGGCGATCGGCGGTAGCCGGGATTGCCCGACCGGCTTCTGCAGCGCTTCATCTGCATCGTCGTCTCCCTTGCCTTCTCCGTCACCTGAGTTGCGAGCCACAGCGCGTCGAAGTCGTGCGTGGCGCGCTTGTGGCGAGCCTCGGTGTTCTTTATCAGCTTCGTACGTGAATTGACGTAGCAGGTCGCGCGCCGGTCGCCGACTTTCGTTCTCGACGATCGGCACCATCAAGATCGCGAACGAACCCACCTACGGCTTCCTTGCACCAGCGAATACGCCGCGCGCGTTCGTTGACATGATCGCGAGCACAACCCGCAAGCTTCTCTCGACTCCTGATTATGGATGTTGCTGGAGATGGGTTTCGAAGGCACTCCCGACTCGAGCCCGGAAAACTTTCGCACGGTGCTCGCGGGCCGTCACCTTTCGGACGCCATTGGTGCGCTCGCTCGGCATCAAGACGCAAAAAGAAAGACCGCCTCGTGGCGGCCTCTCCGAAATCCGATCAGGTGTTTTGATCGGGCTGCAAAGGCAGCAGCGTCCGCCTTGGGCATAAGTTTCCGCCACCATGCCAGAAAAGCCCGCGCTAAAAGCCATCATTTAGCTCAATCCAAATCTGTGCGTACACCATGTCTTCATGAGGTGCGTCAAGACGGCATAGCTTACCAGAGTCGGGTAGAGGTAAATCCAGTACGTCGGTGGCAGCGGCACGAAACCCAACGCGCCGCCGAACCACGAAAACGGCACCAGATCCTGACCGCGGCGATGAAGAGACTTGTCGTAATCACCGGCACGCTCGCCCGGCTCTCGATGAACGGAGTCTTGGCGGTATGGATTTGAAGCTGCTCACTGTGGCTCTCAATACGGACAGTTCAAGTGCTGGCTCGAATTCGCGTTGCGCGTCCGATTGCTGTCTTGCCTAGGACGACCGTCACTAGGCCGCAAAGGACGATAGCAGGCAAAAGATAAGGCAGTTGGCGAAGCAAATGGCCGTCGGAGTAAGCTCCAGCCAAACCAGCGAGACTTCCCAAAAAGCCGATGGACATGCTGACCAACATCAACCACAGAAGCTTGGGTGACATGTGCGTGGCCACATTGGAATTGGCTTCACGCAGTGTGATCCGTTCGGAAGTTCGCGGCAGATTGGCGATCAGGTGGCGTAATCTTCCCATTCTGTACACGTGCACCATTCCGAGGTAAGGGCCGAACACGAAGAGCGTCAACACCACAATGGCAATGGGAGTGGGGCATCCGATCTTGAGCAGCAAGAAGGCCCCGGAGATCATCAGCACCGGTAGGACGAACATGGCCACGACGGCCACCGGCCTGACCTCCCGCAAAGTCTCCCGAATGCAGCTGGCGATTGCGACTTTTTGGGTCTCATCCACCAGATAGTTGTGGGAAGGGCCGAAGCACCACGGATTCCTCGACTGGAAGACGTAGCCGCCGTCGATCGGCTTGAAGGGAGCTTCTTCCAGCCCGACATACATTCCGTCGAGTAGCCTGATCATGGCGTTCTCCTTGCGGCCGGTCTGCTGGTTAGTCGCATGTACAAGGCCGCCCGGTTCATTCGACGCCCCTTTTGAGGCTAAGACCGCTGGCGTAGTCGATCCGACCGCCATCGAGCAGGGCGAGTGGGTCGAGCAGGTCCCCCACATGGGCGATCTGCGGCGACTTTTTCAACACTATCGACCAATCTCGGCCGCGGCATGTGCATTGCAGCAGTCGCGACGGTGGCTAATTAGTATCCCGCCGGCGGCGGCCGCC
>PLJS01000198.1 GCA_003140315.1 Hyphomicrobiales bacterium | reverse complement strand
GGCTACCCGAACGAACCACTCTTTTTGAGCTATCATAATCTGCTACGTCCGACATACATTCACCAACCACGACGCGGTTTCTACCATTCGTCTTGGCCTTGTAGAGGGCCACATCGGCGCGTCCAAGCAGGATATCGATGGTGTCATCTACCTGCCATTGACTCACTCCCAAGCTGCAGGTCAGCGATATCGTTTTTTGGCCTATGGCGACGACTAATTCCTGCAACCTGAGTCTTAGACTTTCGGCCATTTCGACGGCTCTCGACAATGGCGCTCCTTCGAGCAGCATCGCAAATTCCTCGCCCCCCAGTCGGCCGACAATCGCACCCTCCTTGGAGAGCTCGCGCGCGATGGCCCGAAGAGCCTCGTCACCCGCGATATGGCCGTAGGAATCGTTGATCCTCTTGAAGTGGTCGATATCCAACATGATCGCGGATAACACCCCGCCCATGTCTGCCCGAGTGCAGAGCTCCTGCGCTTTCTCAAAAAAAGCGCGCCGATTTAGGACAGCGGTCAAAAAGTCGGTGCTAGCTAATACGATCAATTCGCGCTGCATAGAGAGGATGCGGTTTGCCGCTCTAAGCCGTGCATACAACTCCTCGGTAATTGGTGGTTTGCTTATGAAGTCGTCAGCGCCATTATTGAGCGCGTCAATCAACTTGCAATGCTCATCGCTCGATGACATCACGAGAATATAGATTGGCCTACGACAACTTGCGACGCGACGAACTTGCAAACAAAGCTGCCGAGCTGACATCAACGGTAATTCGGAGCTCGTAATCAGAGCATCAACGAGGTGATCTGACTTGACGTATTGAAGCGCCTCGGCGCCATTAGTAAACGGATGCACAAAATGTTGTTCCGCTTCGAGCAGACGTGTAAGGCATTTGAGAACCGTCCGACTCGGGTCAACTAGAACCACACGCATTGAATAACCTCCGAGGGGTCGCGCGCCAGCGTTTCGTAATAGTGACCCTCCTGGGACGCCCTCCACTTCCCCCGCGACGATGCTTCTGCTGCCCGGGTATCGCTAACGAATACATCATTGATGCGTCGGAATCGGCTTAAAGACTCTAGTTAACTTATTGTGTTTGGTGACGATCGCGGCTTGTGATGTACGGATCGTTGACATGCTCTCGCTGAACTCCCGACCAGCGGCCCCGACTTCACCCGCTGCAATTTATCTGCAGCATTTTGAAAATCGAGTTGAATGTCCGGTGTGAGGCGGAAGGTTAATTCGGGGTAAACCCGCGGAGTTGGTGATTGATGGGGCGAATGCGCCAATTTTCATGACGCGATCGACTACGTCGCGGCTGACAGCGCAGGCGATACGGCGACCTCGACCCGAACCGTGATTATCAATCCGACCGCCCAAGTCGACACGGCGTCCACAACACCGCAATGAACTCGGGGGTAGTGTCTCAGTTTGAAATCTAAGGCCGTTGCCCATAGCCAACATGTGAGTAGCCCGTGATTGCGGCGAAGCCTATGTTCGCCCGATGGAACAGGTCTCCAAACGATCCCCCGGCATCCTTGCTACCCTTGGCTTGGCAACCGGCTTGGGCGCCGCCGTTGCGGCATCCTGTTGCGTGCTGCCCCTGGTCATTGGCGGCCTTGGAGCGGGCGCTGGTGTGTTTGCCGTCCTTGAAGTGCTGGCAGACTACCGGATGCCGTTGCTGATCGTCAGTGCGACGCTCGTGGCCGTTGCATGTTTTCTGTATTTCCGGCGCCGTGGCGCACCGACTACCGCCGTGGCGCTCGCCGTTGCGTCGGTTCTGGTTCTCACGGCGGCAAGCTGGAGTTGGTTTGAGCCGGGTTTGCTCAGGATCGTGAGGGCTTCACGCTGATGCAGCTTGAGAGCACCATCACTTGTCCCGAGTGCTCGCATCAGGCTACCGAACAGATGCCGACTGATGCTTGCCAGTTCTTCTACGACTGCAAGGGCTGCGGGGCGCGCCTCAATGCCAAGCCGGGCGACTGTTGCGTGTTCTGCTCTTACGGTACCGTCGCGTGCCCGCCGATTCAGACTGGCATAGATTGTTGTTCAAGGTAGCCAATGCCCCGATGCCCCAAAGGCGAGAAGTGGCCCGCCGATTGCGCAATCGCAAGCTAGAGGCCAGTCGGAGGCCGCTACCGGCTGTGGGCGCCCCCCATGCCGCGATAGCTTCCGCCAAAATTTTCCCTTCCCGGGCGGCGGTAACGGATCGTTCTGCTCTAACGACAGGCCGCGCCACCGCAGTTTCGCGGAATGTGTGGCCTGATAAGGCTTTGTCCGCGCGCCCCCGCGCGTACTGTATGGCGATACAGGGTTAGCAGGCCTATCCCCCGGCGACTACCGTGGGGACTGACGATGGAACAATGGAATCGTGGAACGGGGGGTGGTTTCGTTCGTTGGGCAGGATGGGTAACCAACGGAGAAGTCCGATGAAAAAATACCTGATCCTGCTCGCCGCAACTGCGGCGATTACCGTTTCCGCCCCGCTTTCGTCTTATGCGCAGATCGCCGTCGACACGCCAGTTGGCGGCGTGCGCATCGGTGAACCGCCGCGGCACGAAGATCGTGACCGCGTGAAGGAACATGAAGGCCCCGCGTTCCGGGAGCGTGAAGTCAGCGGCCGTCCAGGCTGCGTGACGAAGAGCGTTCATGAGAGCAGCCCGGCCGGATCGGAAACCCGCTCCAAGACGGTGTGCGACTGATAGGCTCACTCGCGCCTAACGAAAAAGGGCGGCCGGTTTCGAACCCGACCTCCCCATTTTCGTCAGCCGTTACCAACCAATCCGGTCTCACCTCTACCTCCAAAAGAACGGTCACCGTCGACGCTCCCTCAATCGTCCCGACAAACGACGCCTCAACAACCAACTCGGCGGGACGGGGAAGTAACGGCTCGATAACTCAGCGTCATCCACCAACGCTACCTCACCTCGCAATAATCTAGATACTTTTGTTCAACCGAACTCATGCCTGACCCCTTCCGTCGGTATCTTGGCACATTCAGACACGCACGCCGTGTCTCAGTGTCTGACTGAAAAAG
>PLJS01000092.1 GCA_003140315.1 Hyphomicrobiales bacterium | reverse complement strand
GCCCAGCAATCATAGGGTCTAGGGCGACCGCGTGGTTCGACAGCATCAGGTCGACCGTGATGTCCGGATATTGCCGCATGAACTCGGGCAGCGCCGGAACGATGTATTGGTGCCCGACCAGCATGCGCGAATGCACCCGCAGCGTGCCGCGCGGCACCAGTTGAAGCTGCGCGACGCTGTCGTTCGCCTCCGTGATCTGCCGCAGGATGTGCTCGACCTTCTGGAAGTAGATCTCGCCCGCCTCGGTCAGCGTCAGCTTGCGGCTGGTGCGGTTGAGCAGACGTCCGCCGGTGCCCTCCTCCAGGGCGCTGATGTGGCGCGACACCGAAGCCGGCGACAGTCCGTGCTGGCGCCCGGCGGCCGACAGACTGCCGTTCTGCACCACGCTCACGAACAGGCGCGTCGAGCGCAACCATTCCATCGCAACGCACCTGACCTTTGCACGTAATGCAAACATGTAGCGCGGCCCGTGTGCGCGATCAAACGGTTCCGCAGATCGAACCGGAGGCGCGCGGACCCGTTTGCGCGCGGCGAAAAGAAGCTGCTCGGCGGCAGCCGATTTCACACCGCCGCGCTGGCTGTTATCGATTGTCCCGTCAATGCAGGGAGAATGCCGTGGCCATCGGCCGATATACCAGCGACCTCGAACGCGGCGACGTACTCGGGCCGGTGGACTACACGCTGAGCCCCTTCGCGGTGCGCGAATATTGCCACGCGGTCGAACTGCACCAGGACTGTTTCCAGGGCACGCACGACCAGATCATGCCGCCGACCTTGATCCATCTCGACAAGCTGCGGCTTTACCGCCACGCCTGCCCGCTCGGCACCGGCCCGCATGCGCGCGTCCACGTCGAATATGACGCGACGGTCCATGACGCTGTCCGCGTCGACGACCGCCTGCGCGTGGCCGGCCGGGTGAGCGATCGCTACGAGAAGCGCGGCCGCGACTATGTGCACATCGACATGGAGCTCACCCGCGTTGCCGACGGCAAGCTACTCATCTCCTATCGCGACACCGTCATCGTTTCCTACAAAGGGAGCGTCGCGTGATTCCAGCGGACCTCAGAGTCGGATCGGAGTGGCGCTCACGCCCGCGTGAGATGACGCGCGAGCGCATGCGCTGGTACGTCGACGCGCAGCCGACGGTCGCGGCCGATAACGGCCGTATCCAGACGCAGGAGCCGACGATCCACGACGACGACGACTATGCGAAATCCCAAGGCCTGCCCGGCATCATCGCGGACGGCATGATCTCGACCAACTGGATCATGGGCCTGCTGCTCGACGCGTTCGGCAACGATTTCGTCGCGCGCGGCAGGCTGCGCACCAAATACGTCGCGCCGATCTATGAGGACCAGGTCGTCGTCTCCTGCGCACGCGTCACCGGGATCGAGGCAGCAGATGATGGCGCCACCGCCTATCGACTTGACGTTTGGTGCGAAGACGACGCTGCCAAGAAGCTGACGATCGGCGAGGCCGTCGCCTACGTGAAGGTCAGCGCATGATCCCGAAAAGTGGGAACCGGTTTTCGGATTAGATCATGCGCAAACAAAAAGCACTCAGCGGCATCCGCGTGCTGGACTTCTCCCGTGTCTTCGCCGGCCCCGCCGGCACGCAGGTGCTGGGCGACCTCGGCGCCGACGTCATCAAGGTCGGGGAGCCCAGGCGCGGCGATGAGGCGCGTTATCTCGGCGTCACCGACGAGGAATTGCAGACGTTCGGCGGCGTCAGCCCGTCCTATCTTGCGCTCAACCGCAACAAGCGAAGCATCACGCTCGACCTCGCCTCTCCGGCGGGCCGCAAGGCCGCGTTGGCGATGGCGGCGAAAAGCGACGTCGTCGTGCACAATTTCCGCATTGGCGCGATGAACCGCTGGGGCCTCGGTCACGAGGCGATCAAGGCGCTCAACGCGAGCGTCATCTATTGCGAGTTCACCGCCTATGGCCGCGAAGGCCCGATGGCCCATATCGGCGCGAACGACTTGGCGCTGCAGGCGCACAGCGGCCTCCTGAGCGTCACCGGCGAGCCGGGGCGCCCGCCGGTGCGCGTCGGCACGGCGGCGATCGATCTGCATGGAAGTCTGGCGCTCGTCTCAGCCGTGCTCGCCGCGCTGTTCCATCGCGAGCGCACCGGCGAAGGACAGATGATCGAGACCTCGCTGCTGATGAGCTCGGCGCATCTGCTCAGTTATTTCTATACCGAGTACTGGATGGAGGGCACGGTGCGCAAACCCATGGGTACCGCGAACCATCTAAGCGCTCCCAATCAGGTGTTTCCGACCTCCGACGGCGGCGTCGTCATCATCGCACCGAACGACGACATGTGGCAGCGCTGCGTCGACGCGCTTGGCGAACGGTCGCTCGATCGGCCGGAGTTCAAGAACGTGCTCGATCGTCTGCGGCGACGCGAGGAGCTGGTCGAAGCGTTGAGCGCCGTGACGCGCAAGCTGACCAGCCGCGAGGTGGTCGAGCGCCTCGGCGCCGTGAAAGTCAACGTCGCCAAGGTCCACTCCGTCGGCGAGGCGGCCGACGATCCGCAGATCGCCGCGATCGGCGGCATCGTGACGTTCGAAGCCGATGGCCGGCCCGTGAAGGCGGTCGCAAGCCCGTTCAACCTGTTCGGTACGCCGATGTCGGTCGAGCGGCCGCCGCCGGGGCTGGGCGCCGATACGGACGAGATCTTGCGCGACCTCGGCTTCGACGCGGGTGAGGTTGCGGCGCTGCGCGAACAAGGCGCGTTCGGGGTGAAGAAGAGCGCGTGATAGCCGTCACCCTGAGGCGGCCGCGCCATAGCGCGTCGAAGACGCGCGTAGACGCGCTTGTGGCGCGGCCCTCGAAGGGCGACGGCGTGCTCGTCATCCTTCGAGGCTCGCTTNNTCGCACCTCAGGATGACGGCGGAAGCGCCCTCACCGCCTCGACCAGCGCCGGCACCGCGTTGGTGCACGTGTGAATCGCGATCGCGATCGCAAGCGCCAGCACGTCGCTGATCTCCTCCTTGGTCGCGCCGTGATCGAGCGCCTGCCGGATGTGCTGCCGCATGCCCGCCTCGTGCAGCAGCGCGGGCGACGCGCAGACCGCAAGCCCGATGAACGCCTTCACCTTCGGCGCCAACGGACCCACGGTCCAGGCGACCTCGCCGTAGCCGAGAAAACCTTCCGCGAATTGCGGCGCGAGCGACACGATCGCGTCGCCCGCCTGCGGCCATGTGCCGGTTTTCTCGACATACGCGTCCTTGCGCCGCTGCTGTTCCGGCGTGAGCGGTGCGCTTGCCGTTCTCGCCTCCTCCATCAGGATCGCGTGGCCGAGCGCGTTCGGAATCTGCCCTTCCGCGCACGTCGCCAGCATGATCACCTGCAGCACCTCTTCCTTCGTGGCGCCGAGCCGCAGCGCATCCTCGATATGCCGGCGCAGGCCGCGCTCGTAGAGATGCGACACCGCGCCGTCGATCGCGATGTAGATGAACTCGCACACCTTCGGTTCGAGATGGCCCGAGCGCGCAGGCGCGTCCTGAAAATGCAGGTAGGTCTGGAGAAACTCGGGCGCGAGTTCCAACAGGCCCTCATGGAACGGATGCCAATAGCCGCGCCGCGCGATGATCTCGGCCTTCAGCGCCTCGCGATCGATCACGATCAGCCTCCGTCGGTCAGAATCAAAGCGTCGACCGCGACGCCGCCACGTGGCAGCGCAATGAACGGGTTAATCTCGGCGCTCGTTATGTCGGGATGCGCCGCGCCGAAGCGCGACATCGCCACTATTGCGTCGGCAAGCGCGTCGAGATCGACCGGCTCGCGGCCGCGCGCGCCGGCGAGCAGCGGATAGCCCTTGATGGCGTGGATCATCTCAATCGCCGTTGCGCGATCGACCGGCGCGAGGCGCAAGGTCACGTCTTTCAACACTTCGACATAGACGCCGCCGAGGCCGAACAGCACCACCGGCCCGAACACCGGATCGCGCTTGAGGCCGATCACGGTCTCGATGCCGCGCTCGATCATGCGCGCGACCAGCGCGCCCGCGATGCGTGCGCCCGGCGCGTGCTTGGCAACGCGCACCATCATGGCGTCGTATGCTGCCGCAACCTCGTCGGCGCTCCGCAGGCTGAGCGCGACGCCGCCCGCTTCCGATTTGTGCGCGATGTCGGCCGAGAGCACCTTGAGCACGATCGGAAAGCCGATCTCCTCGGCTGCCGCGACTGTTTCCTCGCGCGCGCGCGCAACGCGCTCCGGCGCGAACGGAATGCCGGCCGCGGCGAGCAGGCGCTTCGCCCCCGCCTCGTTGATGGTGCCCGACAGCTTCTCCCGGGACTCGCCTCCAACCTTCAGCAGCGGACGGATAGTCGCGAAGCCCGCGCTCAGCCGATGCAATGCCGAAACCGCCGCGATGGCGCGCGTCGGGTCCTCGAACACCAGAAAGCCCAACGCCGAAAACGCATTCGCCATGTCGCGCGGCATCCGCGCGCAGAGGACGAACAGCCGATCGGGAAAGCGCTGCCGTATCTCGGCAAACGCCAGCTTGAGCCGGTCCATCAGTCCCGGCGTCTGGCCCATGTGGGCGAGGAAGGCGACGACGCTGTCCACCGCCGCGTCCTCCAGCACGATGCCCATGATGCGCGTGAACAGCGACCAGTCGTTGACCACCTGCGCGGTCGTGTCGACCGGGTTCGCGGCGCCCGCGAAGGGAACGAGCGCGCGGATTTTCTCCTGCGCGGCGTCCGGCAACGTCGGCAGCTCAAGGCCCATCTCGGTCGCGGCGTCCGCCATCAGGATGCCGACGCCGCCGGAGGGGGTGACGACGCCGAGGCGCGGACCTTTCGGGAACACGCCGCCCGCGCACGCTGTGGCGACATCGACAAGCTCGTCGAGCGAGCGCGCGCGATAGACGTTGTTCTCGGCGAACACCGCGTCGAACACCGCGTCCGAGCCCGCCAGCGTTCCGGTGTGCGAGGCGATCGCCGCAACGCCCGTGTCCGAGACGCCGACCTTCATGGCGATCACGGGCTTGGCGTTCGCGGCCGCGCGCGCGAGCGCCGCGCGCAGCCGTGGTCCGTCGCGGCAACCTTCGAGATAGATCATGATGACGCGCGTCGCCGGATCGTCGGCGAGCCAGGCGACGCATTCGGCGACGTCGATGTCGGCCTCGTTGCCGGTCGCGACGAAATGGCTGAAGCCGAGCCCGCGCTCCACCGCGAGCGCGAGAAAATAAGTCCCGAACGCGCCGCTCTGGCTCACGATGGCGATCGAGCCGGCGCGCGGCCACATCGGATCGAACGCCGAGGAGAACGTCGAATAGAGGCCGTCGCCGACATTGAACATGCCCAGGCTATTGGGCCCGAGCAGCTTCATCCCGCCCTCGGCGCAGCGGTGCGTCAAAGCCTCCTGCATGGCACGGCCCTCCGCGCCGATCTCGGCGAAGCCGGAGGAGAACATCACCGCGACCTTCACGCCCTTGGCGATGCATTCGTCGGCCGCCTGCAGCGCGACCTTGGCCGGCACCGCGATGATCGCCTGGTCGACCGGACCCGGCATATCTTTGATCGACGCATAGGCCGTGAGCCCCTGGATTTCGCTGCGTGTCGGATTGATCGGAACGATCGCACCCGTGTAGGCGCGCTTGGAATACGCGACCGGCCGCCCGCCAATGCGATTGGCATCGCTCGACGCGCCGATCACCGCGACGCTTTTCGGACGGAACAAGGCATCGAGCGGGTGTGACAAATTGAAACTCCGGCTCAGGATCGCGAAACGTCATAGCCGAATTCGGCCGCCGACGCCGTCAGCCACGACCAGAAGCTCCCGGCCATGCTGCGCGGCGCGGCGATGAGATAGGTTGGGCCGTCATCGAGCATGTCGATCTGCACGCCGATGTGGGCGACCAGCGTGGTCGCGACATCGCCCGCCTTGAAGGCGCGTGGATGCAGGTCGACCGGCACACCTTTCGCCAGCACGTCACGCACGCGCGGCCCGCGTAGGCGAACGACAAGACGCGCGTCGGACTGATCCGTCACCGCCGCAACGAAAACGAGCCGCTCGCGCAGTTGCGCGACGAATTCAGCGGCGTCAGCACCCTCCGCGGTCGCGATCCAGCGCCAAGGCCCCACCCCCGCGAAGACCACGTCCCCGCTTGCGGCGCGCCGTGGTCCGGTCGGCAGCGTGACCCCATAATGCGCCGTGATCGCCGCCGCGCACGCGTCCGCCTTGCCGCGCCGCGCGATCACGCTCGCGGCCGCCATGGTGCATTCCTCGATCGAGAGACTAGCCATGCAGGCGCGCCCCTTCCGGATCGACGAATATCGGGCTCGTCACTTCGACCTCGACGTCGCCGTTGCGCACCGGGTCGTAAGCGCGCACGCGCTCGCCGATCCGCTCCGGCCCGCGCCGCAGCACGCCGAGCCCGATCCAGGATTTGACCATCGGCGAATACGCGACCGACGTCATGTAGCCCTCGTCATTCTCGGCCGTAGCGCCCGCGCCGATTTTCAGGAAATGCGCCCCCGCGCGCAGCCGCCTCGCGCCGTCGACCGGCTTGAAGCCAACGAGAGCCGGCCGCTCGGGATCGAGCAGGGCGGGGCGCTGCGCCATCACGCGGCCGACAAAATCCTTCTTGGTCGACATCATGCGACCGAGGCCCAGATCGCGCGCCGTCAACTGTCCGTTGATCTCGTTGCCGGCGACATGACCCTTCTCGATGCGCATGACGCCGAGCGCCTCGGTGCCGTAGGGCGTGATGCCGAACTCGGCGCCCGCCGCCATGATGGCGCGTATCGTTGCGTCGCCGTGGCGCGCCGGCACGGCGAGCTCGTAAGCCAGTTCGCCGGAAAACGACAAACGAAACAGCCGCGCCGCGACGCCGCAGGCGGTGACCTCGCGGCAGCCAAGATGCGGAAACGCCGCATCGCCGAGATCGGCGTCGACCAGCTTCGCCAGCACGTCGCGCGAGCGCGGCCCCGCGATCGAGAACTGCGCCCACTGCTCCGACACTGAGACCATCTGCACGTCGAGCGCCGGCCACAGCACCTGATGGCAAAACTCGAGGTGCTGCATCACGCGTACGGCCTGCGCGGTCGTCGTCGTCATGAAGAAGCGCTCGGGCGCGAGCCGCGACGCAGTGCCGTCGTCCATCACGAAGCCGTCCTCGCGCAGCATCAGCCCGTAGCGCGCCTTGCCGACCGGCAACGTCGAGAACGTGTTGGCATAGACGCGGTCGAGGAACACGCCGGCGTTCGCGCCCTCGATCTCGATCTTGCCGAGCGTCGAGACGTCGCACACGCCGACGTGCGCGCGGGTGGCTGCGACTTCGCGGTTGACCGTCTTCAGCCAGTCCGCCTCGCCCGCGCGCGGATAATATTGCGCGCGCAGCCAGGCGCCTGCTTCGACGAACACGGCGCCCTGTTCGGTCGCCCACGCATGCGAGGGCGGCAGCCGCGTCGGGCGAAAGTCCCTGCCCCGATGATGGCCCGCCATCGCGCCGAAGCTGACCGGCACATAAGGCGGCCGATAGGTCGTGGTGCCGACCTGCGGGATCGCGCGGGCCGATGCCTGCGCCAGGATCGCAAGGCCGAGAACGTTCGCGGTCTTGCCCTGGTCGGTCGCCATGCCGAGCGTCGTGTAGCGCTTGAGATGCTCGACCGAGCCGAAGCCTTCTTGCGTCGCGAGCGCGACGTCCTTCGTGGTCACGTCGTTCTGGAGATCGACGAACGCTTTGCCGCGACTGTCCTTGACGTGCCACATCGCCGTCACGGCGGCGCCCTCGTCGTCCGCGCGCGGCTGCGTGATCGCGGCGATCGCGAAGCCGCACGCCGCAGCCGCCGTCACACCGGCCGTCATCCCGCCGCCGAGACAGCGCGCGAGCGTGAGCGCACCGGCGGCCGCGCCCGCCACAGTCATGCCCGGCGGCAGCGCGCCGGGAACGAAGGCTGCGATCTCGTCGTTCCACACAGGCTTGCCACCGAGGTGACAGGTCAGATGCACGGCAGGATTCCAGCCGCCCGAAACCGCAAGCGCATCGCATTCGATCGTTGATGTGCGCCCGTCGGCGTCCGCCACATCGATCAGCCGCACACCATGACGGCCGCGGACGCGCGTCACGCGTGCGCCGGTACGCGAGTCGATCACCGCCGCGACTTCGATGCCGGCCTCGCGGGCGTCCGCCGCGGTGCGCGGCCCGTCATCATTGTTGGTGAAGACCGCGAGCCGCCGGCCGGGAGCAGCCGCGAACCGATTCACGTAAGTCCGCGCCGCGCCTGCCAGCATCACGCCGGGGCGGTCATTGTTGCCAAACGCGATCGCGCGCTCATGCGCGCCGGCGGCGAGCACCGCGCGTTTGGCAACGATCTTCCAGCTCCGCTGGCGCGGCTCGTGCTCGGGCGGCGTGGCGACGTGATCGTTCACCCGTTCGATCGCGCTGTACTGGCCATGATCGTAGACGCCGGTGACCGCCGTGCGCCGCATGATGCGCACATCCGGCATGGCGGCGAGTTCCGCCTCGATCTCCGCGACCCAATCGACCGCAGGCCGTCCGCCGATCTCGCAACGCTCCGCGAGCAGCCGGCCGCCGAGCCGGAAATCCTCATCCGCCAGAATCACGCGCGCACCCGTGCGGCCGGCGGCGAGCGTTGCCATCAGGCCGGCGGGCCCGGCCCCAATCACCAGCACGTCGCAATGCGCGAATGCCTTCTCGTAAATGTCGGGGTCCTCGGCGCCGGCCGCGCGGCCGAGCCCCGCGGCGCGCCGGATCAGCGGCTCGTACAGGAGCTCCCAGAACTTCGCTGGCCACATGAAGGTCTTGTAGTAGAAGCCCGCGACGAGGAACCGCGATAGCCGATCGTTCACGGCGCCGATGTCATGACGCAACGACGGCCATCGGTTCTGGCTCGCGGCGATCAGCCCATCATAGAGCTCGGTAACGGTCGCACGCGTGTTCGGTTCGCGCCGCACACCGCCGCGCAGCTCGACCAGTGCGTTCGGCTCCTCAGAACCCGCCGTGAAGATGCCGCGCGGGCGGTGATACTTGAACGAGCGCCCGACGAGCTTCACGCCATTCGCCACCAGCGCCGAGGCGAGCGTGTCGCCGGCAAAGCCCGCATGACTTTCGCAGTCAAAGCTGAACGACAGCGGCTTGCCGCGATCGATCAGTCCGCCGCTCTGCAGACGATGCGTGCCGCTCACGGCTTGTCTCCGGCATCCGCGAACGCAACGTCGCTGATCTCATGCGTGCGTATGTTGCGCGTGACCACGAGCCACGAGCGGCAACCGCCGCCGTGGTACCAGAGCTCCCGGTGCGATCCGGCCGGATTGTCGCGCAGATAGACGTACTCATAGAACTGCGCCGCGGCGTCTTCTGCCGCAGGATCGGGCCGGCGCACGGTCGCATCGCCGAGATAGGCGAATTCTTCGTTGCCGCGCGGACCACAGTAAGGACAATTGATGCGCACGCGCCGCCCTCAATGCAGGTTCGGCTGCGCGCCGGCGCCGCGCTCATCGATCAAGGCGCCGGTCGCAAACCGGTCGAGCCGCAGCGCGGCGGCAACCGGATAAGGCTCGTCGCGCGCGACCAGGTGCGCGAAGCACCAGCCCGACGCCGGCGTCGCCTTGAAGCCGCCATAGCACCAGCCGGCGTTGAGATAGAGCCCGTCGACCGGGGTGCGGTCGATGATCGGCGAGCCGTCCATCGACATGTCCATGAGGCCGCCCCAGAAGCGCAGCATGCGGATACGCCCAAGGCCGGGCCAGATCGCCATGCCTTCTTCCAGCACGTCCTCGACGATCGGCAGGTTGCCGCGCCACGCATAGGAGTTGTAGCCGTCGATGTCGCCGCCGAACACGAGCCCGCCCTTGTCGGACTGGCTGATGTAGAAATGCCCGGCGCCGAACGTCACCACGCAGTCGATCGCCGGCTTGATGCCTTCCGACACGAAGGCCTGCAGCACGTGACTCTCGATTGGCAGGCGCAGGCCCGCGAGCGCCGCCACGCGCGAGGTATTGCCGGCCACCGCCATCGCGACTTTCTTGGCGCGGATCGTGCCGCGCGTCGTATCGACGCCGGTGACGCGGCCGTTCACGATGGAAAGGCCGGTCACCTCGCAATTCTCGATGATGTCGACCCCACGCGTATCGGCCCCTCGCGCGTAGCCCCACACGACCGCATCATGCCGCGCAGTGCCGCCGCGCCGCTGCAACAGCCCGCCGTGGATCGGAAAGCGCGCATTGTCGTAATCGAGGAACGGCACCATGCGCCGCACGCCGTCGCGGTGGAGCAGTTCGGCATCGACGCCGTGCAGCCGCATCGCATTGCCGCGGCGCGCGAAGGCATCGCGCTGCGCGTCCGAGTGATAGAGGTTCAGCACGCCGCGCTGGCTGACCATCGCGTTGTAATTCAAGTTCTGCTCCAGTCCCTCCCACAGCTTCATCGACCATTCGTAGAACGGCTCGTTGCCGGGAAGCAGGTAGTTGGAGCGGATGATGGTCGTGTTGCGGCCCGCATTGCCGGAGCCGATGTAGCCCTTCTCCAGCACCGCCACGTTGGTGATGCCGTGCTCGGTCGCAAGATAGAAGGCGGTCGCGAGGCCATGGCCGCCGCCGCCGATGATGACCACGTCGTAGTGCGGCTTCGGCTCGGCCTTGCGCCAGGCCGGCGTCCAGCCTCTGTGCCCGCGAAAAGCTTCTCTCAGCAGCGCGAAAGCGGAGTATTTCATTTCAACCCGGCAGCCTCATCGGCATCAACGTAGCCGACCGCCGCACGCGATACCACAATCGCACGATGTGCGGCACCACAGCGCATGGCGGCCCCGCGGCGGACGCGCGGTTGACGAAGGCGCGCGCCGACGACATCTTGGGGCTGGATAATCAAAAGCCAGTATTGGGATCACGCGCCGGACCGTCTTCCAAGACGACCGCACAGCCGGAATTGGAGCTTTCCATGATCGCTTTACGCCGCCGCGAGTTGCTGCTTGGGGCCATGGCCGCAGGGCTTGCCGCACCGGCCTTCGCGCAATCGAAAGACCCGATCCTGATCGGCGTCAGCGGGCCGCTCACCGGGCAATATGCCCAATACGGCGCGCAGTGGAAGAAGGGCTTCGATCTCGCGCTCGACGAGATCAACGCGTCCGGCGGCATCAACGGACGGCCGCTCGCCTACGTGTTCGAGGACACCCAGAGCGACCCGCGCCAGACCGTGACGGTCGCGCGCAAATTCGTCGCCGACGAGCGCATCGTGGTCGAGGTCGGCGACTTCTCCAGCGCCGCCTCGATGGCGGCTTCGCCGATCTACCAGGCAGCCCAGATGGTACAGTTTGGCTTCACCAATTCGCACCCGGATTTCACCAAGGGAGGCGATTTCATCTGGAGCAACGCCGTCAACCAGAAGGACGAGATGCCGCTGCTCGCCGACTTCCTGCGCGATCTCGGCTTGAAGAAGATCGCGGTGCTGCATCTCAACAGCGATTGGGGCCGCACCGCCAAGGACCTGCTGGTCGAGGCGATCAAGCAACGCGGCGGCGAGGTCGTCGGCAGCGAGGCCTATCTTGCCGACGAGAAGGACTTCCGTTCGGCCATCGTGCGCTTGCGCGGCACCAATCCGGATTCGATCGCGCTGATCTCGTATTACCCCGACGGCGCGCAACTCACGCGGCAGATCCGCCAGGCCGGCATCACGCTGCCGATCGTCGCGGGCGGCTCGATCTACTCACCGAAATTTCTCGAACTCGGCGGCGCCGACGTGAACGGCGTGCTCACCACCGTGCCGTTCTTTCCCGACGACCCGCGCCCGCTGGTGCAGAAATTCGTGAAAAGCTTCGAGGCGAAGTTCAGCGCCGAGCCCGACGCCTATAACGGCCGCGCCTACGACACCATCATCCTGCTGGCGGGCGTGATGCGGCAGTTCGGCACCGACCGCAAGGCGATCAAGGACGGCCTTGCCAAGATCAAGGACGTGCCAAGCGTCGTCTACGGCAAGGTCACGTTCGACACCGAGACGCGGCGCGTCGCCAATCCGCTGGTGAGCCGCATCGAAGTCAAGAACGGCAAATGGGCCGCCTATGAGGGCGGCAAGGTGACGCGCTAAGTGACGTCGTCCCTCGGCCCCTGGTTCGACTACACCGTCAACGGCCTCGTGGTCGGTAACATCTACGCGCTGCTCGCGGTCGGCCTCGCGCTCATCTACGGCGTCTCGCATCTCATCAATTTCGCGCACGGCTCGGTCTACATGGCGGGCGCCTATATCGGCTGGCTGTGCATCACGTATCTCGGCACGCCGCTGCCGGTGACGCTCGCCGCGGTCGTGATCGGCTGCGGATTCATCGGCTACCTGATCGAGCGCGTCGGCCTGCGTCCGCTCCAGAATGCTCCGCGGATCGCGCCGTTGCTCGCGACAATCGGGATCGGGCTCGTGCTTGATCAGGTGGCTCAGCTCCTGTTCACGCCCGATCCGCGCGGCCTGCCGCTGCAATTGCCCGCATGGCGCATCCAGATCGGCGACGGAACAATCGGCGCTCTTGACCTGCTCATCGCCGGAATCGGATTGTTCAGCGCCTTGCTCCTTTATGTTTTCCTTCGTTTCACCAAGCTCGGCTGGGCGGTGCGGGCGACCGCGCTCGATCGCGATGCCGCGCAGCAATGCGGCGTCGATGTAAACCGCGTCAACAGCGTGGTTTTTGCGATTGCGGCGGCGCTCGGCGGCGTTTCCGGCTTCCTCGTCGGCATGTATTACAATTCGATCGACCCCAACATGGGCTTTCAGGCCGGCCTGAAGGGCATCATCGCGCAGATGATTGGCGGCATGGGCAACGTGCCGGGCGCGATCGCCGGCAGCCTCCTGCTTGGCCTCACCGAAAGCTACGGCATCGCGATCTTCGGCACGAGCTACCGCAACCTGTTCGCCTTCGTGGTCATGCTGCTCGTCCTCGTGCTCAAGCCGAACGGCATCTTCTCGCGCGGCCGTTCGCTGCCGCCTGAGCCGCTCACCGGGACGTTCATCGCACCGAGCGCGCCGGTGCGTATTCCGCCGATGCTCGTCGCTGCGCTCGCGATCATCGCGCTCGCGCTGCCGCTCGTGGTGCGCAACGGTTATGTTCTGCAGACGCTCGGGCTCGGCTGGCTCTACGCCGTGCTCGCGATCAGCCTCACGCTCGTCGCGGGCACGGCCGGCATGATCTCGCTCGGTCATGCAGGACTGCTCGCGATCGGCGCCTATGCGTCTGCCCTGCTCGCGATCGACTTCCATCTGCCGGTCGCAGCAACCGTCGCGGCCGCGGGCATCATCACCGCCATCCTCGGCACGCTCATCATCTTCCCAGCGTTTCGGCTACGCGGGCATTACGTCACCATCGCGACGCTCGGCGTCGGCGAGATCGTCACGCTAACGATCCTCAACTGGGACAGCCTCACCCATGGCCCGATCGGGCTGAGCGGCATCCCTCCGCTGTCGGCCTTCGGCATGCCGCTCATCAGCGGCACTTGGGTCTACGAGATCGCGTTGGGCGCGCTCATTATACTAGCGCTGACGCAATGGCGCCTGCTCGGCTCGCACCTCGGACGCACGCTGCGGGCGATCCGCGACGACGACGTCGCGGCGCGCAGCTACGGCATCGCGCTCGACCGCTACAAGAGCCTCGCGTTCGGCGTCGCGGGCTTCTCGGCGGGTATCGCAGGCGCGCTGATGGCGCACATCTTCTCCTATGTGAACCACGAGACGTTCACGTCGCAGGCCTCGCTGCTGGCGCTGACGATGGTGATCCTCGGCGGGCTCGGCAACGTGGCGGGCGCGATCCTCGGCGCGATCGCGCTGGTAAGCCTGCCGGAGCTGTTCCGT
This sequence comes from Hyphomicrobiales bacterium, assembly GCA_003140315.1. Classification (GTDB taxonomy): domain Bacteria; phylum Pseudomonadota; class Alphaproteobacteria; order Rhizobiales; family Xanthobacteraceae; genus PALSA-894. Next base: position 11,040 of record PLJS01000092.1, on the reverse strand, counting down.
GTGCTGGCCGACTACCGCATGCTGATCTACGGCGTCGCGTTGCTGCTGCTCATTCGTTTTCGCCCGCAGGGCCTGCTCGGGACCGTGTGATGGCGCCGATCCTGCAACTCGATGGTCTGACGCGCCGCTTCGGCGGCGTGACGGCGGTCGACGCGTTGTCGCTGTCAGTCGACGAACGCGAGCTTGTCAGCATCATCGGCCCGAACGGCGCCGGCAAGACGACCGTGTTCAATCTCGTCACCGGCCTCGACACGCCGGACGCTGGCTCGGTGACATTCGCTGGCCGCGACGTGACGGGCCTCCCGGCCGAGCAGGTCGCCGCGCTCGGATTCGCCCGCACGTTCCAGCACGGCCGCGTGTTCGGAAACCTGAGCGTACTCGACAATGTGCTGGTCGGCGCGCACACGCGGCTCTCGGCCGTGCGCCCGCAATGGCCTGTGATCGGTCCGGTGGCCGAGCTTGCGCTGGCACTCGTTCGTCCCCCATCGGTCAAAGCCGAGGAAAAGGCGTTGCGCGCGCATGCGCTCGACATCCTGGCGCTATTCGGCGAGCGGCTCACCCCGCGCATCGGCAATCCGGCCTTCAGCCTGTCCTATGCCAACCGCCGCCGCCTCTAAATCGCGCGCGCGCTGGCGTTGAAACCGCGCGTACTGTTCCTCGACGAGCCGACCGCCGGCATGAACCCGACCGAGACCTCCGAGATGCTGGAGATCATCCGCGGCCTGAAAGGCCAATTCACCATCCTGCTGATCGAGCACAAGCTCGATCTGGTGATGCAGCTTTCCGACCGCGTCATCGTGATGGAGGACGGCGCCAAGATCGCCGAGGGCCTGCCGCAGGCGGTCGCATCCTATCCGGCCGTGATCGCGGCCTACCTCGGCTCGCGCGAGGTCGGGGCGACCAAAGAGGTCGCTATATGACCGACGCGATCCTCAAGCTCGACCGCATCAACTCGTTCTACGGGCCGATCCAGGTCCATTTCGATCTGACGATCGAGATCGGGCGTGGTCAGATCGTCTGCCAGCTCGGCGGCAATGCGAGCGGCAAGTCGACCACCATGAAGGTCATCCTCGGCTTGTTGAAGCCGCGATCCGGCGAAGTCTTTCTCGACGGCCAACCGATTACCGGCCTTTCGACGCCGCAGATCATCCGGCGCGGCGTCGGCTCTGTACCCGAAGCGCGGCGGCTGTTCGGCGCCATGACGGTGCGCGAGAACGTGCTGATGGGCGCCTATACGCGCAGCGACAGGCCTGAGATCAACACCGACTACGAGCGCATGATGACGCTGTTCCCGCGCTTGCGCGAACGAACCAATCAGGCGGCCGGCACGCTCTCGGGCGGCGAACAGCAGATGGTCGCGATGGCGCGCGCCCTGATGGGCCGCCCGCGCGTGCTCTGTATGGACGAACCCACCATGGGCCTCTCGCCGCTGTTCGTCGACCACGTGCTGGAACTGATCCAGGCCGTGAACCGGGAGGGCGTGACCGTCTTCATGGTCGAGCAGAATGCATCGCTTGCATTGCGGATCGCCGATTACGGTTATGTGCTCCAGACCGGCCGCATTGCATTGTCCGGCCCGGCGCGCGATCTGCTACACGATCCGCGCATCCGCGACGCCTATCTAGGCGGACAGGCCGCATGAGTGTTGAAACCGATCCCGGCCCGACTTCGCTCGAGGCGCTTGAAGCGCGTCTCAAACGCGACTTCGAGCTGCTGGTCATGCCGCCCACAAAGGAATGGCTCGAGCCGCGCACACATCCGCAATATGGTCCCGCGCTCGATGTCGCGGTGATCGGCGCCGGCATGTCGGGGCTTGCGGCAGGGTTCGCGCTAAAATGCCTCGCGGCTCGTTCGCTAACGATGTTCGATCGCTCCCCTGCGGGCTTCGAGGGACCGTGGGCGACCTTCGCCCGCATGGAGACCTTGCGCTCGCCACCCGAGTTGAGCGGGCCTTCGTTCGGTTTCTCGAATCTGACTTTCCGCGCCTGGTTCGAGGCACAATTCGGGCTCGCGGCCTGGAAACAGGTACATCGCATCCCGCGGTTGCAATGGATGGATTACCTGCGCTGGTATCGGCACATGATCGATGTGCCGGTCGAGAACGACACCGAACTGGTCGACCTTGACGGCGACAAGGACTTCGTCATCCTCACGCTGCGCTCACCTGCAGGAACGCGCAAACTCGCGGCGCGGCGCGTCGTGCTGGCGAATGGCCGCGACGGGCTCGGTGGACCTTACACGCCGGAGATGTTTCGCGGGCTCGACAAGCGCTTCGTCCGCCACTCCGTCGAGGACATCGACTTCCATGCGCTGCGCGGGAAAGTTGTCGGCGTGATCGGCGCCGGCGCCTCTGCCGTCGACAACGCGGCCGAAGCGCTGGAGCACGGCGCCGCGCGCGTCGCCATGCTGGTGCGGCGGCCGGATGTGCCACGCATCAACAAGGGCATGGGCATCGGCAGCACGGGCTTCTGGGTCGGCTTCCACAGCCTCAGCGATGTGCAGAAATGGTCGATCGTGAACTACATCGACGAGCAGGCCGTCCCGCCGCCGCACGACTCGATGCTGCGCGTGACCCGGCACGAGAACTTTTCCATCTTCACGCGCTGTGCCCCGCGCAGTATCGAGATCCACGACGGCCGCGTGCTGCTCGACACCACGCGCGGCAAGCTCGACTTCGACTTCCTCATTCTGGCGACCGGCCTCACCGTCGATTGGAACCAACGCCCGGAGCTTGCCTCGCTTAAATCCCATATCCAGCTCTGGGGCGATCATTTCACGCCGGAAGGCCATGAGGACTACGCGCAGGCCGATCATCCCTTCGTCGGCCCCGCGTTCGAATTCCTCGAACGCACGTCGGGGCGCGCGCCTTGGGTCAACCGCATTCACTGCTTCAGCTTCCCGGCCTATATGAGTCACGGGCCGGTCTCGGGCGACATCCCGGCGATCAGCGTCGGAGCCGAGCGCGTCGCGTCCGGCGTCGCAAGCGCACTATTCGCCGAGGACTATGAGCGCACATGGCGGCGCATGGTCGGCTGGAACAATCCGGAACTGCGCGGCGACGAATATGTGCTCGATGAGGATGTTTCCAAGTTTCTCGCCGATCAGCCAGCGGAGCTGAAGACATGAGCGACATCGATGTGATGAACACGCTGGCGGGCATCGCGCCGGACTCGGCACTTGCCGCGCTGCGGCGACAGCGGCCCGACGTGGTGAAGCATCTGCAGGGCAGCGATGATGTGATCTTTTCGCCCAGCGACGATGGCGGCCTGACGCGCGCCGAGCGCGCCGCGGCCGCGCTGCGGATCGCGGAGCTGCTGCGCGACGGCGTACTCGACGCTCATTATCGCGCACGCCTTACCGCGCTCGATCCTTCGGGAACGTTGGCGAAGACCGTGACGGGCGAGGCGCAGATCACGGAAGGACGCTGGGACGCAATCCTGGCGCACGTCGATCTCGTTACACGCGGCCCGGGCAGCGCCGAGCGCGACGATATCGAGGAATTGCTGGCCGTCGGCCTCTCGTCGCATGCGGTCGTGTCGCTGTCGCAGCTCATCTCTTACGTCAACTTCCAGTCCCGCGTACTCGCCGGCTTGCGCCTGCTCAAAGGTGGCTCATGACCAAACCGATGCGCGATTTCACCCGTGGCGAGCTCGAATGGCGTCCCTGGATCGCGCCGCTCGATCTCAACTCGGCAACGCAAGAGCAGCTCGTTGCGCTGAAGGTGACGCCGTCGAACCGCGCGGTCGGCGCTTATTCGCTGGTACTGGCGCACGATCCGGAGGCGCTCAGCGAACGCTCGCCGCTCTATAACGGCATCATGTTCGGCGCGAAGGGCCTGCCGCGCGCCGAGCGTGAGCTTGGCGCGGTCACGGCCTCGCGCGTCAACGGCTGTTCCTATTGTGCCTCGGTGCATGCGCTGAGGTTCGTCCAACTCACGAAAGAGCCCGACGTGATGGAGCGTATCCAAAAGGACGGCGTGGAGGCGGACCTCGAACCACGACTGAAAGCGATCGTCGATTATTCGGCAAAGCTCACGCGCGATCCCACCGCGATCACGCCGGCCGATGCAGCGCCGCTACGCGCACAGGGCCTCGGCGATCTCGAAATCCTCGACCTTACGCATGCGGTCGCGATGTTCGCTTGGGCGAACCGGCTGATGCAGACGCTCGGCGAGCCGGCGACGCCGGCGCGCGAGGGAAATCCATTGTGACGCCAGTCATTTTCCTGCATGGCATCGGCGCGGCCGCGCGATCGTTCGCGCCGCAGATCGCGAGTTTCGCGAGCGCGGGCTATCAGCCGGTCGCACTCGACCTCCTCGGCTACGGCGGACGCGCGCCGGTTGAAGCCATGAGCTTTGAGGCACTGGCGGAAGACATAGAGTTCACGATCTCGCAGTCCGCGCTGGAGCGCCCGGTGCTCGTCGGTCACTCGATGGGCGGCATGGTGGTACAGACCATGCTGCGCCGGCGGCCGAACGACTACGCGGCCGCCGTGCTCTCCTGCACATCGCCCGCGTTCGGCAATCCGGCCGGCGATTTCCAGAAGAAGTTCGTGGCGGCCCGCCTCGCCCCGCTCGATGCTGGAAAGACCATGGCAGACGCAGCGCCCGGCGCGGCCGACAATATCATGGGGCCGAATGCCGATCCGGCGGGCAAGGCGCTGTTCGTCGAGGAGTACGGGCGCGTCCCGGAAGCCACGTATCGCTCCGCCGTAAAATGTCTCGTGACATTCGACGAGCGTACAAACCTTCCTGCGATCAAGGTCCCGGTGCTGTGCCTAGCGGCCGAACACGATCGCAACGCGCCGCCGTCCGTCCTTGAGAAAATGGCCGCCAAGACTCCCGGCGCGCGCTATGTCTGCCTGCCGAGCCTCGGCCACATGCCGAACATGGAAGCGCCGCCGGCGTTCGACAGCGCCATTTTCAGCTTCCTCGACTATGCGCTTTCGTCGGCGGCCTGATACGCTCTCCGCATGAACGCGCCGCTCGACACGCACGACCACGACGCGCCGATCTTCGCGCCCGAGGCCTTCCGCCTCGGCGCTGACGAAGCCGCACTGATCGACAAGGCGCGCCACTTCGGCGCGCGCGTTCTCGCTCCCCGCGCCGCCAAGCACGATCGCGAGGCGACGTTTCCGATCGAGAATTTCCACGACATGCATCCCGAAGGCCTGCTCGGCATCTGCGTGCCCAAACAGCATGGCGGGCTCGGCGCATCGTTCCGCACCTATTGCCTGGCCGCTGCCGAGCTTGGCCGATACTGCGGCGCGACCGCGCTCTCCTGGAACATGCATGTCTGCTCGACGCTCTGGACCGGCGCGCTCGCCGACGACCTGGAGATGAGCACGGAGGATCGCGCGGCGCACAATGCGCGCCGTCCGCTGCATTATCGCCGCATCATCGAGGACGGCGCGATCTATTCGCAGCCGTTCTCGGAAGGTGGCGCCGCAGCCGCCGGCGCCGCCGCCTTCGGCACTGAGGCAAGGCCCGTCGATGGCGGATTTCTCGTCAGCGGCAAGAAGATCTTCGCCTCGCTCTCAGGCGCCGCCGACTACTACGGCATTCTCTGCACGGAACGCGCGGAGGGCGCGCATGCGAGCCGCCGCAACACGCTCTACATCGCGGTTCCGGCGAGCGCGCCGGGCGTGAGCGTCACCGGCGACTGGGACCCGCTCGGCATGCGCGGCACGGTCTCGCGCACGCTCTTGATGAAGGATGTGTTCGTGCCGGAGAGCGAGCTCTTGATGCCGCACGGCGTCTACTTTCGGGCCGCCACCTCGTGGCCGCACATGTTCCTCACCCTCTCGCCGACCTATATGGGCCTCGCGCAAGCGGCCTACGATTTCACCGTGGCGTACCTGCGCGGCGAAGTGCCCGGCACCTCGGTCAAGCGCCGCATGTATCCGACCAAGCAGATCGCGGTCGCCGAGATGCGCGTGATGCTGGAGCAGACCAAGGCGCTCTGGTTCCAGGCCGTGAGCGAAGCACGCCCAAATCCTACGAAAGAGCAAGTGCTACGCGCTTATGCGGCGCAACACACCGTGATGGAAAATGCGAACGCGCTCGCGGCGAAAGCGATCAGGACGTGCGGCGGCCAGTCGATGCTGAAAAGTCTGCCGCTGGAGCGCATCTACCGCGACAGCCGCTGCGGCTCGCTGATGCTGCCCTGGACCGCCGAGATCTGCATCGATCGCCTCGGCCGCGAGACGCTGTACGAACCGGGCGAGAGGGACGACTGAGGTCATGGACCTCTCGGACCTGATCGACCGCAACGCGGCGTTCGCGCCGGACAAGCCGGCGATCCATTTTGCTGGAAGCACCCTCACCTACTCCGACCTCGCCGAGCGCATCGCCGCGGCCGCGCGCGCTCTGAAATCGCAGCTCGGCGTCGGGCGTGGCGACCGTGTTGCGATCCTCGGTCTCAATCATCCGGACTATCTGGCGCTGCTCTATGCCTGCGCGCGGCTTGGCGCGATGCTGGTGCCGCTCAACTGGCGGCTCGCGGTGCCGGAGCAGGTGTTCATCCTGACGGATGCATCCGTGAAGGTATTGATCGTCGAGCAAGGCTTCGCGGCGGTCGTCGAGCCGCTGAAGCAAGCGCTGCCGGAGACGCGGATTGTCGGCCTCGATTTCGCGCCGTCATTCGACGACTTGCTGGCGTCCGGCAGCGGCGACGGCCGCAACCCGCATGTCGACCTCTCCGCGCCGCTGCTCATCGTCTACACCTCCGGCACGACCGGACGGCCGAAAGGCGCCGTGCTGCGCCAGGAGGCGCTCGTCTGGAATGCCGTGATGAGCCAGCATATGCACGACATGACGGCGCAGGATCATGTCCTCACCGTGCTGCCGTTGTTTCATGTCGGCGGCCTCAACATCCAGACCACGCCCGCGCTGCAAATCGGCGCGACCGTGACGCTGCATGCGCGATTTGTGCCGGATGCGACGCTGGAGGCTTTCGCTCGCGACAAGCCGACGCTCACCGTGCTGGTGCCCGCCACCATGCAGGCGATGATCGAGCATCCGTACTGGAACACGATCGACATCACCTGCCTGCGCGCGCTCACCACGGGCTCGACCCAGGTTCCGCAAGGCCTCGTCGACGCCTTCACGGCGCGCGGCGTGCCTGTTCTGCAGGTCTATGGCTCGACCGAGACCTGCCCGGTCGCCGTCTACACGCGCGTCAATGGCGACCAGCGCGCGAACTCGACCGGCCTGCCGGGCCTTGTCTGCGAGGCGCGCGTGATCGACGACAATGGCAACGACGTCGCGCCCGGCATCGCGGGCGAAGTCGTGGTGCGCGGGCCGAACGTGTTCTTCGAGTATTGGGGCAACGGCGCGGCAACGGGCGAAGCCTTGCGCGAGGGCTGGTACCATTCCGGCGACATCGGGATGCGCGATGCGGACGGGCATTTCTTCATCCATGACCGCAAGAAGAACATAATCATTTCCGGCGGCGAGAACATCTATCCGGCCGAGATCGAGCGCGTCCTCGCCGCGCATCCCGACGTCGCCGAGGGCGCCGTGATCGGCCGCGCCGACCCGAAATGGCAAGAGGTGCCGGTCGCCTATGTGGTGTGCCGCGCGGCCCGTGCGGTCGACGCACGCGCGCTGGAGGCGCATCTGCTCGACCAGCTCGCGCGCTTCAAGGTGCCGCGCGAATATGTGTTCGTGGACTCGCTGCCGCGCAACGCAATGGGCAAGGTGCAGCATTTCGTGTTGCGCGAGTGGGAGCGCAATTGATGCGCATCGCGGTGCTCGGCGGCGGCAATGGCTCGTTCGCGGCGGCGGGCGATTTTGCGCTGGCCGGTCACGACGTGTGCCTGTGGCGGCGCGATGTCGAGGCCGTGAAGGCGCATAACGCGGCCGGCGGCACGATCGTCGTGAAGGATTTTCGCGGCCGGCACGAGGCGACGGTCTCAATTATCACCGCGGACATCGCGGAAGCAGTACGCGACGCCGAGCTGATTGTCTGTCCCGCCCCTGCGACCGCGCAGCAAGATATTGCGCGCGCACTGGCGCCGCATCTTGTCGACGGTCAAGTCGTCTTCCTGCCGCCCGGCACGTTCGGCTCGTACATCTTCGCGAACGCAAAGCACGACGCCGGCAATCGTGCCGATGCCGCCTTTGCCGAAACCGGCACGCTGCCGTGGCTCACGCGCAAGCATGGTCCGCATGAAGTCGCGATCACGATCCGCGCCAAGCGACTGCCGACCGGCGTGCTGCCGTTGCGGCTGAAGGATCATGCGCTGGCCGTAATCGGCCGCGCGTTCCCCGGCGCGATCGAGGATTGCGGCGACGCGCTCTCGGGCGCGCTGATGAATGCCGGGCCGATCATCCATCCGCCGCTGATCACCATGAACGCCGCGCCGCTCGAACACTTCGAGCGCTGGGACATCCACCGGGAAGGAACGCAAGCCTCCGTGCGCCGCGTCACTGATGCGCTCGACGCCGAGCGCATTGCCATACGCGAAGCGCTCGGCTACGGCGCGCCGCATTTCCCGCTTGCAGATCATTACGCGCGCGAAGGCGAGGAATGGATGTACGGACGCGGCTCGCATGACAAGCTCGCCGATAGCGGCGACTGGCGCGAGCATATCGTGCTGACGCGGCATCGCTACATGCTGGAGGACTTAGCGCTCGGCCTGTCGTTCCTCGTCTCGGCCGGCGAACTCGCTGGCGTGCCGACGCCGCTCGCGCGCGCGTTCCTGTCGATCGGCGGCGCGATCTGCGGCGAGGACTTCATGCTGACGGGACGCACGCTGCAATCGCTCGGTCTCGGCGACTTCGATCGTGCCACTCTGCAAAAGATGCTGGCCGAGGGATTGCGATGAGAGACCCAATCGCCTGTCTCGGCGCTGGCCGCATGGGTCGCGGCATCGCGGTCGTGTTCGCGTATGCGGGCCATCAGATCGCGCTGGTCGATTTCAAGGCGCGCGACGAAGCGGCGTTCAAGAAACTCGCCGACGACGCGTTAAACGAAGTCCGCAATGCGCTCGGCACGCTGGCGAGCTTTGGTCTGTTCGACGTGGCGCACGTCAACGATATTGCGGCGCGCGTGTCCGTCGTGCCGCAAGCCGACGCGCAGGCCGCGCTGTCATCGGCCAGCATCATCTTCGAAGGCGTACCGGAAGTTCTCGATCTCAAGCGCGACGTGCTGGTGCGCGCATCGAGGCTCGTGGGTCCGACGTCCATCATCGCATCGACGACCTCGACGATCCTGGTCGACGATCTCTCCGACGCGGTAGAGCACCCCGAGCGTTTCCTCAACGCGCACTGGCTCAATCCGGCGTTCCTCGTGCCGCTGGTCGAGATTTCGCCCGGCGCGCATACCGATCCGGCCGTCACGGCGCGCATGAAGGCTCTGCTCGAAAGCGTCGGAAAAGTGCCGGTCGTGTGCGCGGCGCGTCCGGGCTACATCGTGCCGCGCATCCAGGCGCTCGCCATGAACGAGGCCGCCCGCATGGTCGAGGAGGGCGTGGCGTCGGCCGAAGACATCGACAAGGCGATTAAATACGGCTTCGGCATCCGCTTCGCGGTGCTCGGCATGCTGGAGTTCATCGACTGGGGCGGCGGCGACATCCTCTATTATGCGAGCCGCTATCTCACCGGCGCGCTCGGCAACGAGCGCTACGCGGCGCCCGACATCGTCGAGCGCAACATGGCGGAAGGGCGCACGGGTTTGCGCACCGGCACCGGCTTTCTCGACTACGAAGGACTCGATATGGAGGCTTATCGGCGCGAGCGACTGAAGGCCTTCGTCGCATTGCTCGGGCACTTCGGCCTGAACCGCCCGCCGGTGCTTTAGAAAACATCCTGCACCACGCCATCGCGCACCACCACCGTTCCATCCACCGTGATCGTCGTGCGCATCACGGGCAGGTCGAAATGCCCCGCCGTGTAGCGGCCGGCGAATTCGTTCGCGCCGGTCGAGAACAAAAAATTGCCCGCAACCGCGCGGATCTCGGTGCCGTTGGTGTCGCGCTGATCGTAGAGGGTCAGCGCCTCGTAGCGCGCCTTCGGGTTCAAGCCGAAGCCGACGTGTGACACCGCATAGGCGTTCCGGTCGCCCCACGAGGCGAGATAAGAGCGGAATAACTCGGCATCCGTGCCCTCACCTTCGATCTTCGTCACGTAGTCGGCTTCGAGCGTCAGCCGCACCGGCGATTCGAGATAGCGCTTGAAGGTGAGATTGACGTCGCCGCGGTCGAGCACGACCGTTCCGTTTACGCCGCCGCTCTTCGGAAAGCTCACCACGATGCCGCCCGGCCAATGCGCGAGCGTGCCGGGCTTCTCGGTCCAGCCCCAGATGCCGACCGTCGGCGCGCCCGTCATGTCGACGTCGAGATTGGTGCCTCCGGGCGATGTCACGGTCATGCACTTCGATCCGCGCAGCATCTTGGCGGCCGCGCGCACGCGCGTCTCCAGCGCCGGATCGGGCGCCATCCGTTCGAGCGCTTCCGGATGCTCGTTCGAGATCACGAGGATACGCGCGCCGGCCTTGAGGATCGCGGGCGTCTCCGGCGCATGCATCAGGCCCTCGATGGTGCAGTCGACCACGAAGCCGGCCGCCCCAAGCGCGCCGATCACGGGCGCGAGACCGCCGATCGCCTCGCTCGCGCCGGTCGAACGCACCGGCACCGGATGCTTGTTGCGCGGCGTCGGCACCACGATGTGGAACGGGCGCACGCCGAGCCGCAGCAGCGCCAACTCCGCGAGCTGCACATTGAGCGGCCGCGATTGCGTTTCCGACAGGATCGCCGCCGTGTCGCCGCGCTTGACCGCGCAGCGCTCGAACACCTCGCAGAAGGCGTCGATCCATTTTCCCTCGATGCGGTCGGCGAGCATGTAAAGATTCAACTCCGTTGTGAGCACATCCTATACCGTACTTTCGTAGCCCGGATGAGCGAAGCGATATCCGGGTTCTTCAGGCCCCGCATGTCGCTTTGCTCATGCGGGCTACATTCCTCGCGGACAGCCGCCCGCATTCTCGCGGCGCGGTTCGCGTCCGAGGTTTGCGGATTCGATGCGCCGCCGACGTGAGG
>PLJS01000338.1 GCA_003140315.1 Hyphomicrobiales bacterium | reverse complement strand
TAGACGATGTTGTCGTTCTTCAGACAGTTGGCCGAACGCACAGATAGCTCGAGCTCGTCCACCTTCTTGAGCAGGACGGGATTGAAGGCGAGATCGGGCTTCGCCTCTTCCGTCACACGCTCGCGTGGCTCTTCGAAATTGATGAAGACCTGAAGCTGGTCCTGCAGGATGCGCGCGGCATANNTGGTCCTGCAGGATGCGCGCCGCATAGGCGAGCGCGTCCTCGGGGCTCAAGGCGCCGTTGGTCTCGAGGTTCATGGTGAGCTTGTCGTAATCGAGGATCTGGCCCTCGCGGGTGTTCTCGACCTTGTAGGAGACCTTCTTCACCGGCGAGAACAGCGAATCCACCGGCATGAGGCCGATGGGCGCGTCTTCCGGGCGGTTGCGATCGGCAGGCACATAGCCCTTGCCCGTGGCCACTGTCAGCTCCATGCGGAAATCGACTTTCTCGTCCAGCGTGCAGAGCACGAGATCGGGATTGAGGATTTCCACGTCGGCGACGGGCGTGATCTGGCCGGCGGTGATTTCGCCGGGGCCGGCGGCACGGAGCGAAAGGCGCTTGGGCCCTTCCGCATGCATGCGCGGTGCGATCTGCTTCACATTGAGCACGATGTCGGTGACATCCTCGCGCACTCCCGCGATGGATGAGAATTCATGCAGCACGCCCTCGATCTGAATCGAGGTGACGGCCGCGCCCTGCAGCGACGACAGCAGCACGCGGCGCAGCGCGTTGCCGAGCGTGAGGCCGAAGCCGCGTTCCAGCGGCTCCGCCACGATGGTTGCCGAGCGGCCGGCATCGTGGCCGGATTCGATCTTCAACTTCTGCGGCTTGATCAATTCTTGCCAGTTCTTCTGAAACATCTTGTCCTCATCGTTTCCCGGACGTGTCGGATCACGCCCATTGCGTTCGACGGGTACGCTTTTCCGAACGTAAAACTCTTAGACTCTCCGGCGCTTGGGCGGCCGGCAGCCATTGTGCGGGATCGGCGTCACGTCGCGGATCGACGTGACGGTGAAGCCGGCCGCTTGAAGCGCGCGCAGCGCCGATTCGCGGCCAGAGCCCGGACCCGCGACCTCGACCTCGAGCGTGCGCATGCCGTGCTCCATCGCCTTCTTGGCGGCGTCTTCGGCGGCGACCTGGGCTGCGAACGGCGTCGACTTGCGCGAGCCCTTGAAGCCGTTGCTGCCCGACGACGACCAGGCGATCGTGTTGCCCTGCGCGTCGGTGATGGTGATCATCGTGTTGTTGAACGACGCGTTGACGTGCGCGACGCCCGACGCGATGTTCTTGCGCTCGCGCCGACGGACACGCTGTGTGGCTTCCTTGCCCATGCTCGACCCTGTTGCGGCCCGGCTCCGAAATCGGAACCTGCCTTCTGACTGCCGTTAAGCCCTGAATTACTTCTTCTTGCCCGCGATCGGCTTTGCCGGTCCCTTGCGGGTGCGGGCATTGGTATGCGTGCGCTGACCGCGCACCGGAAGACCGCGGCGATGACGCAGACCGCGATAGCAGCCGAGATCCATCAGCCGCTTGATGTTTAATTGGACTTCACGCCGCAGGTCGCCCTCGACCACGTAGTCGCGGTCGATCACCTCGCGGATGTGCAGAACCTCCTGGTCGGTGAGCTGCGACACGCGCCGCTCCGCCGGGACGTTCACCTTCTCCATGATCTCCTGGGCGTTGCGCGCCCCGATGCCATGGATGTACTGCAACGCGATCACGACGCGCTTATTGGTTGGAATGTTCACACCGGCGATACGAGCCACGTCGTTTGCTCCTGTTGCCGGCGTTCAGCCGGCCGATCCCTGTAAGGACAAAGCGAAACGCCGCGACGACGCCCGCCCCTCGGCCCGGGTCGGCATCGGCGTCGTGCTTATGCAAAACGGATGCCGGGTATTAAAGGATTCCAAGACCGTCCGTCAACCTCTTCTGATGACAGAATTAAGGCCTTTCTCGTCACGTTTCCGGGTTCAGCCGCGAGCTCGGCGGCCGGTGCCGGCCGGACGGCGCTTTTGCCCCTTTTTTCCTCCCTTCGTAGCTGCCTTGGCCGTCTTGACAGCCTTTTTGGCAACCTTCTTCGCAACCTTTTTGGCCGCCTTGGCTGCGGACTTCTTGACCTTCGCGGTCGTCTTGGGCGCAGCCTTACGCACACTTTTCACCGATTTCTGACGTGTCTTCTGCGGCTTGCTAGACTTTGTTGAAGTCGGCTGCATGGCCGCACGCTGCTTCGGCTTGGTAAGAATCGCCTCGATGGCGCGCGCAACCTCTTCGACCGGCGCCATGCCGTCGACCGTCCGGAGCATGCCCTTGTCGCGGTAGTAGTGGATAAGCGGCGCGGTCTGGCCCCGATAGGCGTGCAGGCGCGTCTTGAGCACCTCCGGATTGTCGTCTTTGCGTAACGGCTCGCCCCGCGCGGTCATCTCGGCGACGCGATTCTCGATGCGCCGGATCAGGATGTCTTCGTCGACCTTGAGCTCCACGACGCCGTCGAGCGCCAGACCCTTCTCGGCCAGCATGCGATCGAGCGCTGCTGCCTGCGCCTCCGTGCGCGGGAACCCGTCGAGGATGAAGCCGTTCTTGGCGTCCGGCTCCTCGATGCGGTCGGCGACGATCGCGACGACCAGTGCGTCGGGGCAAAGGTCGCCCCGATCCATGATGTCCTTGACCTTGGTCCCGACCGGAGTTCCGGCCTTGACGGCGGCGCGCAGCATATCGCCGGTGGAGAGCTGCACGATGTGATGCTTGGAAACCAGGCGCTGCGCCTGTGTTCCCTTCCCGGCCCCCGGCGGGCCGAGCAGTATCAATCTCATCTACGCCGCCCCCGCAGCTTCGAACGCTTGATCAAGCCTTCATATTGATGGGCAAGAAGATAGCCCTGAACCTGCGACACCGTATCCATGGTGACGCTGACCACGATGAGCAGCGACGTGCCGCCGAAATAGAACGGCACCGCCGCGTAGCTGATGAGAATTTCCGGGATCAGGCAGACGATCGCCAGATACGCCGCCCCGAGCACCGTGATCCGGCTCAGCACATAGTCGATGTATTCGGCCGTACGCTCGCCCGGCCTGATGCCGGGGACGAAGCCGCCGTGCTTCTTCAGGTTATCAGCGGTCTCGGTCGGATTGAACACGATCGCCGTGTAGAAGAACGCGAAGAACACGATCAGCGCGACGTAGAGCAGCAGGAACAGCGGCCGGCCGTGGCCGAGCTGCGTCGTGATGACGGAGAGCCACTCCGAGCCTGAGCCCGCGTTGAAGTTCGCGACCGTCGTCGGCAACAGCAGCAGCGAGGAGGCAAAGATCGGCGGGATCACGCCCGAGGTGTTGAGCTTGAGCGGCAAATGCGAGGACTGGCCCTCGAACATCTGATTGCCGACCTGGCGCTTGGGATACTGGATCAGGAGGCGGCGCTGCGCGCGCTCCATGAACACGATGAAGGCGATCACGACGATCGCCATGACGATCACCACCAGGATCAGCCCGGTCGACAGCGCGCCCTGGCGGCCGAGCTCGAGCATGCCGGCAATCGCGGCCGGAAGCTCCGCCACGATGCCCGACAGGATGATCAGCGAGATGCCGTTGCCGATGCCGCGCGAGGTGATCTGCTCGCCGAGCCACATCANNATGGTGCCGCCGGTCAGCGTGATGACCGTCGAAATGCGGAAAAACAGGCCCGGCTCGCTCACCACCTGGCCCGCGCCTTCGAGCCCGACCGAGATGCCATAGGCCTGCACCGCCGCCAGAATGACGGTCAGATAGCGCGTGTACTGGTTGATGGTCTTGCGGCCCTGCTCGCCCTCTTTCTTCAGGTTCTCGAGCGTCGGCGAGACCGTCGTCATCAACTGAAGAATGATCGAGGCCGAGATGTACGNNCCGGAGAACATGTTGAACATGCCGAGGATGCCGCCGGCCTGGGTGCGGAAGATCTGTTCCCAGGCGGACGGATCGATGCCAGGCAGCGGGATGTAGGTGCCGAGCCGATAGACGAGCAACGCGCCGAGCGTGAACCAGATGCGCTTCTTCAGCTCCTCCGCCTTGGCGAGCGAGGAGAAGTTGAGGTTGGCGGCCAGTTGTTCCGCTGCTGAGACCATGGCTCGTCCGCTCCCGATAGCGCCCCGCGCCTATATAGGCGTCAGGCCGCTTTTTCGCCCGCCTCTTCACGCTTGGGTGCAAGAATTGTGACCGAGCCCCCGGCCTTCTCGACCGCCTCGATCGCCGATTTCGACGCGCCCCAAACCGAAAACGCGACCTTGGCCTTCAGTTCGCCCGATCCGAGCAGCCGCACCCCGTCGCGGGCGCGGCGCAGCAACCCGGACTTGATCAGCGCCGCCGCGTCGACGGTCGCGCCGATGTCGAGCTTGCCGGCGTCGATCGCCTCCTGCACGCGGCCGAGATTGATCTCGCAGAGCTTGAGTCGGAACGGCTTGTTGAAGCCGCGCTTCGGCAGGCGCCGATGCAGCGGCATCTGCCCGCCTTCGAACCCCTTGATGCGCACGCCGGAACGCGCGGTCTGGCCCTTGCCGCCGCGCCCGCCGGTCTTGCCCTTGCCCGAGCCGATGCCGCGGCCGATGCGGGTGCGGTTCTGGCGCGCACCCGGCCGGTCGGAAATCTCGTTGAGTTTCATTGCCTCGCCCTCACTTCCCGTCCGCCACGCGCACGAGATGCTTCACCTTCAGGATCATACCGCGCGTCATCGCATTGTCGGGCAATTCCTTGATGCGGCCGATCTTGTTCAAGCCGAGACCGATCAGCGTCTCGCGCTGCGTGTGATGGCGCCGCTGCGGGCTGCCGGTCTGTTTGACCTTGACGGTCTTAGCTGTGGCCATGGTCCGTCCTCAACCTTGCTGTTCGTCTCCCGCGCGCGGGAGACGACGAGAAAATCAATCCGCCGGCGTTGCCTCGGCGTCGGCGCCGATGCGCCGCGCCTGCAATGCCGACACCTTGATGTTGCGCCGCGCCGCGACCGAACGCGGCGAATCCTGGTGCTTGAGCGCATCGAAGGTCGCACGCACCATGTTGTAGGGGTTCGAGGAGCCGATCGACTTCGCCACCACGTCCTGCATGCCGAGCGNNCGACGTCGTGATGCAGCGTGCGGCCTTCGCGCAGCGGCACGCGGATCAGGCTGCGCTTGGCAGCCTCGGTCGCCTTGCGAATCGCCTCGGGCACTTCCCGCGCCTTGCCGTGACCGAAGCCGACCCGGCCCTTCTGGTCGCCGACGATGACGAGCGCCGCGAAGCCGAAGCGGCGGCCGCCCTTTACCACCTTCGCCACGCGGTTGATGTGGACGAGCTTGTCGGTGAATTCGCTGTCGCGATCGTCTCTGCGGTGGTCGCGGGGTTCACGTGCCATGGTCTTCGTTCCTATTCGGGCGGCTTGCCCGGTCAAATCGTTAGAAGCGTAGCCCGCCCTCGCGCGCCGCATCGGCGAGCGCCTTGACGCGGCCGTGATAGAGATAACGGCCGCGATCGAACACCACGGTCTTGACGCCCTTCTGCACCGCGCGCTCGGCGAGGAGCTTGCCGACCGCCTTGGCGGCATCGACATTGGCGCCGGTCTTGGCGCCCTCGCGCAGCGACTTCTCCATCGAGGAGGCGGCCGCGACCGTCTCGCCTTTCAGGTCGTCGATCACCTGCGCATAGATGTGCTTGGACGAGCGGAACACGGACAGCCGCGGCCGGCCGCCCGCCGCCGTCTTGATGGCACGGCGAACGCGCACTCTGCGCCGTTCGGTCGGATTGAGATATCGGCTCATCGCGCCGTGCTCCTACTTCTTCTTGCCTTCCTTGCGGAAGATGTATTCGCCTGCATACTTCACGCCCTTGCCCTTGTAGGGCTCGGGCGGACGGAAGGCGCGGATTTCGGCCGCGACTTGCCCGACTTTCTGCTTGTCCATGCCGGTGATCACGACCTCGGTCGGCTTCGGCGTGGTGATCGCGATCCCTTCGGGAATCGCAAACACCACGTCGTGGCTATAGCCGAGCGCGATCTGCAGGTTCTTGCCCTGCAGCGCCGCGCGATAGCCGACGCCGGTGATCTCCAGCTTCTTTTCGAAGCCCTTGGTGACGCCGGTCACGAGATTGAACACCAGCGTGCGCGAAGTGCCCCACATGGAGCGCGCGCGCTTGGTCTCGTTGCGCGGGTCGACCTTGACGCTGCCGTCCTCCATCTTGACGGTGACGTCTTCCGGCAGCACCACCTGCATACTGCCCTTCGGGCCCTTGACCTTGACGGTCTGGCCTTCGACGTTCGCCGTGACGCCGGACGGGATCGCGACCGCTTTTTTTCCGATGCGAGACATGGTCTTGTTCCCTGATCCCTGCCCTAGAACACCGTGCAGAGAATTTCGCCGCCGACGTTCTGGTCGCGCGCGTCGTGATCCGCCATGACGCCCTTCGGCGTCGAAAGAATGGCGACGCCGAGCCCGTTGTTGACGCGCGGCAGCGCCCTCACCGAGGCATAGACCCGGCGGCCCGGCTTCGACACCCGCTCGATCTCGCGGATCACCGGAGCGCCGTCGAAGTATTTCAGCTCGATCTCGAACTCGCTGCGGCCGTCCTTATGCTCGACGGTCGCGTAGCCGCGGATATAGCCTTCGTTCTTCAACACCTCGAGCAGGCTCGCGCGCAGCCGTGAGCCGGGCGTCGAGACTTTCGACTTGTTGCGCATCTGCGCGTTGCGGATGCGCGTGATCAGATCGCCGACGGGATCGTGCAATGACATCCGATCCTCCTACCAGCTCGACTTGACCATGCCGGGGATCAGGCCCTTGGAGCCGAGATCCCGCAGCGCGATGCGGCTCATCTTGAGCTTGCGGTAGTAGGCACGCGGCCGTCCGGTGATCTCGCAGCGGTTGCGCACGCGCGTCTCGGACGAATTGCGCGGCAGCTCGGCAAGCTTAAGCGTCGCGGCAAAACGTTCCTCCATCGAGGCGTTCTTGTCGCGCGCGATCGCCTTGAGCTTGGTGCGCCGGCCCGAATACTGCTTGGCGAGCCTGGCCCGCCGCTTGTTCTTTTCAATCGAACTCGTCTTCGCCATTAAAGTCTCCATGCCTTTCCGCGTTTGAGGGAGCTCGGAAAGCCCCTCACTGCCGGAACGGAAAATTGAAAGCCGCGAGCAGGGCGCGCGCTTCCTCGTCGTTCTTCGCCGTCGTGCAGACGACGATGTCCATCCCCAGGATCGATTCCGCCTTGTCGTAGTCGATCTCGGGGAAAATGATGTGTTCCTTGATGCCGATCGCGTAGTTGCCGCGCCCGTCGAAGCTCTTCGGGTTGAGGCCGCGGAAGTCGCGCACGCGCGGCAGCGCGATGTTGATCAGCCGGTCGACGAACTCGTACATGCGGGTGCGCCGCAAGGTGACCTTGCAGCCGATCGGCTGGTTTTCGCGCAGCTTGTAGGTCGCGATCGACTTGCGCGCGTTGGTGATGATCGCCTTCTGGCCGGCGATCAGGGCGAGATCGCTCGCCGCCGACTCGACCTTCTTGCGGTCCGCCACGCCCTCGCCGACGCCCATGTTGAGCACGATCTTGTCGATGCGCGGAACCTGCATCGGGCTCTTGTAGCCGAACTGCTCGGTGAGCTGCTTGCGCACGACCTCGTCGAAATGCACGCGCAGCCGCGACGGGCCCTTGGGCTCCGGCTCGCGTTCTCCGCCCTTGGCGGCACCGGCGGCACGCGCGGCAGCATCCGCCTTCGCCTTCGCGGCGCGCTCAGCCTTCGGGTTCGGCGCCTTGTCGGCGGCCGGAGCCTTCTCGGCCTTCGGAGCCTTCTTGTCTTCTTTATCGGCCATCGATCTCTACTCCCGAGCGCTTGGCAAAGCGGATCTTCTTCTCGCCCGCCATCTTGAACCCGACGCGCGTCGGCTTGCCGTCCTTCGGATCGGCGATCGCCAGGTTGGAGAGGTGCACCGCCCCCTCCTTCGACACGATGCCGCCTTCCTGGCTCGCGCTCTGCTTCTGGTGACGCTTGACCATGTGGATGCCGCGCACCAGCGCGCGGCCCTCGGCCGGGCGAACCTCGATCACCTCGCCGCCGCGGCCCTTGTCGCGCCCCGTGATCACGACGACCTTGTCGCCCTTGCGGATTTTCGCCGCCATCACAGCACCTCCGGCGCGAGCGAGATGATCTTCATG
>PLJS01000172.1:21424-24125 GCA_003140315.1 Hyphomicrobiales bacterium | reverse complement strand
CCCCAGCTCTCGGGCCAGACATGGCGGAAGGCCGACACCACGCCATCGGCGACGAGGGGCTTCAGGCGCTCGGGAACGCAGGCCAGGGGATTGAAGCCGATCGGCCGCTCGGTATCGGCCGGGTTGATATAGACGAGGTCGTTCGTCCGCGCGCGCGGCACATGGGCCAGCACAGACTCTACCAAGTCACCGTGCGGATCGAGCAACGCGACGCCCTCGCCGGCAGCAAGATCCTGGGCAATCAGATTGAGCAACAGCGTGCTCTTGCCGGTGCCGGTCTGGCCGACGACGTAGAGGTGGCGCCGCCGCTCCTCGGCATCGAGCATGACAAAGCCGCCCGAGGTCTGGGCGCCGATGCAAAGCTTCTGGCCAGATGTTTCCATAGCCGGAACGGAGCCGGCGTGCCGTGCGCACCGCAATTGAGAACCTGGTGCTGGCAGCGCCCTCGTTCTCGTGAGGGCGCGCCGGGGCTACATGGCGTCGTGGTCATTGTGCGTCGTGACCGGACTACCGAACCCCCCGCTCACTGCCGGCTCGTTTCCGGCCACGATCTTTTCGAGATGGTGGCCTTGATCGATTGTACCGCCATCCTCCACCCGCTCAGCGGAGAACCACGGTGGAGAGGGTACAGCACCGTCCCAACCTCTCCCTTCGTTCATTCTCCTTGGCGAGACATGAGCGACAATTCTCCCCGGCGCCGACATGCCATCGCATGCGCGCGCCCGGTCATGTCGGTCAAGGTCGGCCGCAGGCCGCCCGCGTGGCGGGTCACCTTGACGGACGCGAGATAGGGCGCGCGAGAATAGAAGGAAAAGAAACCCGGAGGATGGTCGCTGAAGCGATCGCGGTATGTCCGTTCATTGAGGCAACCGATCATGCCGACCACGCGCATCATATGACGTGATTGACCCATGCGAGACATCGCACCGTAGACTCGAAGCGAGCTATTGCGCGACCTCAATTTCGACTGATCCACCACGCGAAGATGATCGAGACAACGGTCACCGCGGACAACACTGCCGTCGCCGTCCAATACGGTCCCGTGAAGGTGCTAAAGGGCGTGACACGGCCCCCGACCACTCGCTCTGCCGGCATGATGATGAGGTAGAATGCCAGGCTTGCGGCCGCGGCAATGGAGGCGACGAATGCGGCAAGTCCGAATCGTCGCCGCACGGCGCGAAGGGCTATCCTGCGATCATTTCGCAGGTTGGGACCAATTCTGCGGCGTTCGAACGTCGGAATATAGCTTCCGAGTGGGAGCTCGATCACGACCTCATCATGACAACCCGGCCCGGCGTAGTAACGTTCAAGTGCGCGTCGCAATCGGCCGGCTTCCACGCGCACGATCGGATTGGTTTGCGGATCGAAGTTGTCGCGACGCCCAAGCGCGCCGACCGCGACGCTGTATGCCTTGATGCGGTCAGCCTGGCCGGCGAGCGTCTCCTCCACAACGAAGCGCAGGAAGGATGCCAGTTGCGGCGAGGCGCGAAAGTTCGGGCATGCGAGCACACGGTCTAGCGTGGCACGGATCTCCGCCTCGTTTGGAGTCGCAACGGCATCGTCCGTCGCCGTCATGACTATAAGCTGCCTTTCCGCGCCCCAAACTTAGATGCCCGTGCGCTGTCGTGTGGGAAGAGACATGGCCGCCGAAAAGCCCTTGGTCCAATACTTGAACGTGGTCTCTTCCATATCTGGCGTGTATAACGGTAATCGTTACTGTCAGGGGCGCGTGCTGATCAGGCTGGTGTCGCCGGGCGATTTTCGATTCACCGCCGTACGGACATAGCTGATGGAACTACGCCATCTCCGCTATTTTGTTGCGGTCGCGGAGGAGCTGAATTTCACCCGCGCGGCTGAACGGCTAGGTATCAAGCAGCCGCCGCTCAGCTTGCAGATTCGCCAGTTGGAAAAGGAGATGGGCACGCAGTTGTTCCGGCGCCGCACGCGCGGCGTCGAGCTAACCGGCGCCGGAAAGCTAATGCTGGAGGATGCCCGCGTCATCCTCAAGCAGATCGAGAAGGCCAAGACCGGGGTGCGCCGCCGCGCCCGCGGCGAGACCGGACAACTCATCGTGGGCTCCGCTGGCGCGACTTATTTCCAACCGCTCATTCCGGCGATCATTCGTGAATACGGGATGCAATACCCGGACGTTATTCTTGCTCCGCAGGCGAGCAACACAGCTCTGCTGGTCGCGCGCCTGTGCGCTGGGCAGATCGACGTCGCCTTCATCTGGCGGCCGACCGCCGACAGCGACGGTGTCTCGACCGAGCCTTTGGTTGACGAAGACACCTTGATCGTCTTGCCGACCGGACATGCGTTGGGCAATTCGGCGTCGGCGCCGCTTGCGGCTCTTGCTGGTGAGACTTTTGTTCTATTTCCGCGCGCGCTCAACCCCAGCGGCTATGATTCAATCATCGCGGCGTGTCAGCGAGCCGGGTTCAGTCCGGTGCTCGGACAAGAGGCGCCGCAGGTCGTGTCTGTCATGCCGTTGGTGGCGGCGGGTTTGGGCGTATCGATCGTGCCACGGTCCGCCAGTCGGATTCTGGTCGATGGGGTCGGCTTTTTGTCTATTGAAGGGGATGCGCCGCGCATGGAAATTAGTTTGGCATATCGGCGCCATGACCGCTCCGCTGTTGTGCAGAACTTCGTGGCCGTTGCCCGCGCGGTGCGGAAGGCCGCTCTAAGAGCCTGACCGAAAATG
>PLJS01000172.1:0-21361 GCA_003140315.1 Hyphomicrobiales bacterium | reverse complement strand
ATTTTGAGTCAGACTCTAAGCAAAAGCAACGATGACGCGAAGTATCTCTGAAAAGCCAGGATACCACGGCATGGAGGGCCTGCTGAGATTACTCGATTTGTTTCAACGTCGACACGTCGGCTCATGGCCCATCGCGTCGTTTCGCTGCAATGCAATGATTCGTCGGCCATCGGATAGGATTGTGTTGCAAAAGTCTTTTTGCATCACCAATCACACAATTTTCGAGCTGTAAAATTAGTCGCACGACATTTTCGGAGTTTTGCAACACAATCGGATGCAAAGCGGAAGTCATACGGACATCGCGAAGGGGGGTGTTGTCTGCGGCGATCATGTGCGCCGCGATTTTTTGCAATCTCGACGTTCCATTTTTCGAAACGCAAAAAATTGCCAAATAAAAATGCGGTCTTGTCAAATTCGCGAAACGTGTTGCGCTCGATCGTGGCCGATCGAGCGACTTTTCGGCGCTGGATCGCTGAGAACATTGGCGGTTGAGAACGATCGCTTTCCGAAGTGCGCCCGTTGCGGGTCGCGCGCGTCGGCGCTGCTTTCCCTTCGTGTCTCGCTATCCCCTGCCAGCGTCGTCTACTTCCCCCTGGTACACCCGCCCGACTCCCGTGGCTTTCCCCGAGGCGAGCCCCAGCGAGCCGAAGGGGCGGTCGCAGTCGGCGCGAGCACCAGCGGTGCGCCGAAAAGGCACGGGAGTCGGGCGGGTATCCCTCGGCGCGGCCTTCTGAATTGCGAATTGCGTGAGAGACATGGGTACCGTCTCCGATGTGAAAAAACTGTACCCGTCATTGTACCCGACGGTACCCGCGAAATCATCGTTTCCTATGCTACGCAGTGCGCAGGCAAAATGCGCCTAACATTTTGAAATTGCGTCGCTAATGCGCTTCGATGCTAAGCGGTGCGGAGGTATAATGGTGCCGCAAGAGGGACTCGAACCCCCGACCCCCGCTTTACGAAAGCGGTGCTCTACCAACTGAGCTATTGCGGCAACTCGCCGGGTTGATAATAGCCCCGGCGCGGATGCGCAAGCCGGGTCGGCCGGCCGCAATCCCAAAGAAACGCCGGGAACGCTTGAAGCCGGCCGGTCCGTTGCCGGACCCGCGCAGGATCACCGGAAAAGCTGACGAATTCGTTGCCAGGCGACCGGCCGGGATGCGGCCTCAAGCTCCGCATCCTCGACGGGCTCCGATTCGGGTCCCGGATCGTCGGGCACGTGGGCGAGCGGCACGACGGGCAGCGGCATCGCGCGCTTGGCTGGCGGCGGCGCGGGCTCGGAAGGAACCGGCTCGGCCGGAATGGACTCCGCGGCGGGACCGCCGTCGGCGCTGCCGTTGAGCGGCGGCAACGCCACCTCGCGCGGCTCGGCCTCGATCAGGACCGGCTCAGGCTCAGGCTCGCTCTGCACGAGCGGCCGCATCCGGCCGAGTTCGGCAAGCGGCACCTTCCAGCGGAACGCATCGAGCCGGCCGTTGAGCGGCGAGATCGGCAGCCAGCGGTCGGAGACGAAATTGTCCGAGGTCCAGGCCGGATCGCGTGCCGCGTTGAGCGCGCGCGCCATCCATTCGCGCGCACGGCCTTCGTCGCCATGTTCCAGCCGCTCAAGCTCGGCCATCAGCATCGCGACACGCTGGGTCGGCGCAGCGATAAGCGGAGCGAGCGCGTTGCGCGCAATCGTGAACTCGCGCGCATCGAGCGCCGCGCGTGCGACCGCGAGCGTTCCTTCGACATGTCCGGCAGGCTCGCGCGCGAGACGCTGCACACGCGCCAGCCGGTCACGCGCCGAATCGGCGAGGCGCAGATGCGCATAGGTCTCGGCGAGATCGGGATGCGGGCTCGCCTTCCAGCCGTTTTCCAGGATCCTGCGCGCCTTGCGCATATCGCCTTTCTCGGCGAGCAGCCGACCCGCAAGTGCGGCAGCGGGGACGAGATCGGGCGCGAGCTTTGCGGCTTCGGTCGCGAGCGAGCGCGCCGCATCGCGATCGTTCTCTTCGGCGGCAAGCGCGCGAGCGGTCAGCAGCACGGCACGCTGGCGGCGATAGACGGCGCGATCCGGCCCGCGTGTCTTGCGATTGCTTTCGAGCGCCGCAAGCGCACCGTCCCAGTCGCCCGCCGCACAGCGGAATTCGAGCACCGCCTGCCCGGCCCAGGCGAGCGTGGGCGCGTCCTTGGCGGCCTCCTCGGCGAAAGCGTAGGCGGCGCCGAGATCGTTGCGGCGCTGTGCCTCCACAGAGAGCCCGCGCAGACCCAAGAGCCGCGTGTCGGGCCGCTCCGCCATCGCACGGAACGCCGCTTCGGCGGCGGACCGATCGCCCCCAAGCTGAGCGGTCTGCGCGCGCAGCAGCAGCGCGAGCGGCTCCGCCGGGGCGTTCTTCTCAGCCGTCGCGGCGAGACGCCGCGCCGCACGCATGTCGCCCGCCCCGACCGCGACCAATCCGCGCGAGATCGCGTCATTGCCCTTCTGGCGTCGCCGGTCGCGCAATGCCGCGGCCATCTGGCCGGGCGAGCGCAGCACCAGACGCACCAGCGACCACAGCATGATGGCAAGCAACGCGACTGCGAGGACCGCCGCCGCCGACACCATGATCGAGGTGTCGATCCGATAGCCGAGCCAGGTGATCGAGACCTCTCCGGGACGATCCGCGAACCAGACGGCGCCGAGCGCCATCAGGCCGGCGATCACCAGGAATGCGACGACGCGGATCATGCCGGCCTCGGCAAGTAGCGCTTCACGGCTCGGCCCGCGGCAGCGCGTCGATCGCGCTTTCGGCGAGCCGCCGCGCGGCGGCCAGCGCCGCCACCTGCATCTCGGCCTTGTGGACCCAATCCTGGGCCGGCGCGCGCGCCGCTTCGGGAAGACGCGCGACTTCAGCCAGAGCGCCCGGGATATCACCATGCGTCGCCTTCACCTCGGCGCGCGCCACGATCGTCGTCGGATCGTCTCCCGGCGCCTCGCCGATCGGCCGGATGCGCACGAGCCGCTCGGCATTCATCTGCAAACGGTCGAGGATGCCGCCGTCGCGCGTCGCGTCGCCGCCGGCCGCGGCCAGAATCGGGGTGGCGAGCTGTGACAATTCACGTGCGAGCAGGACGGGACGCGGCACGCCGCTCGCCGCGTAAGGCTCAAGCGGCGCCAGCAAGGCCGTGTCCGCCGCAAGCACCTTCGCGGCGGCAAACTCCTGCGCGAACGGATCGCCGCGCTCAGCGGCCGAGCGCAGCGCGATGGCGACAAAGGCGAGCCGCCCAGCTCGATCGGTTCCGCTGCTCGCGGTTGGAGCGAGCACGCGCTGCTCAAGCGCCTTCATGCTCTGTTCCAAAGCAGCAACGCGAGCCGCAAGCGCCGAGATTTCGCCGGGCGCGGCCGACGGTGCGGTCGGCTGGGCCGCATTCTTCTGCGCGGCCGTGACCGCGGCGTCCGCGCGCTGGCCGAGGTCGTTGAGCGAGCGGATCGTCGTTTCCAGGGCAGCGATGCGGTTGACCAGTGTCTGGTCGGGCGTGCCGGCGCGCGGCGCCGCCACGGCGGTTTCGAGCTTGGTGAGACCGGCCTCGACGCCGGCGATCCGGCCGACCGCCTGTTCGGCAGCACCGACGCGCGCCGCCAGGTCGGCAAAGACGCGCTGGTCAAGGCCTGCCGGCTGCGGCCGGTTTGCGAGATCACGGACCTGCTGCTCGACAGACGCGAGCCGCGCCGCGAGCGTTGCCGTCAGGTCGTCGCGGCCGCCGAAAGCACCGAACCTCCAGAGCGCGAGCAAAAGACACAGTGCGAGCCCGGCACCCGCAATTCCAGCGCCGAACACCGGCCAGGATACCCGCGTAGACATTGTGGCCCCCGTTTTGGCGAATCGATCGTCCTTGAACGCTGGATCAGGCCGTCCCGACGGCCCACCTTCGGCCTGCTTGGGCGCGTCGCGCCCGGAGTCGATTGGCGGCGCGTCGGCCCCTGCTTGGAACGCCGGCGACGCGGTATCTTGTGCTTCCGGGCGGGAAGATTCTGTTGTCGGATCAATAGCTTCAGACCGGCTTGCGGGCTCGGACGCGATCTCGGTCGCCTTCAGGTCGATGGTCGGCGCGGGTCGACGTCCGCGCGAAGGCAGTCCTGAGTCGGACGGGCCGCTCGTTTCGTCCGCCATGCCGCGTCTCCTATCGTTCAAGGCCGCTGCACCCGACCTGCCATACTGCGAGCCGCCTGCGGCGGCAACTTGGCGTTTCAGGCCGATCCGATGAGATCGATCAGCGTGGCCTCCTCGGGAACCGACGCGACTTTGATCCGCCCGGCGCCGCGGTCACGCAGCGGCGCGGCGACCGCCGCCAACAGACAATAATGCGCCAGGTTGAGCACCGCGTTAAGGGCACCTGCCTCATCGGCGAGCTTCAGAAGAGTCGAGAGACTGCGCGGGGAGTAGTGCAGCGCGCCGTCGATCTCGCGCGCCGCCAGGGCCTGCGTGAGTTCCGCAGGCAGCGCGCGCGCCGCTTTCGCCCGATACGTCACGGCGATGCGGACCGCGATACCGTGCGCGGCGAGATCGCCGGCAAGATCGCCGGAGCGATCTTCGCCCGCGACATAGAGCAGTGTCCCGCGATTGTCGGCGAATCGCGCCGCGACAAGCCGGACGAGATCGGCGAGCGCTCCTTGCGCCGACGTGACGTCGGCAAAGCCGGCCTCGCGCGCCGCCGCCGCGCTGCGGTCGCCGACCGCGAGCACCGGAAGCCCGGTCAATCCCGCCAATTGTGGATGCGACGCGAGCGAGCGCGCCGCGTTGGCGCTTGTCATCAGGATCGCGGTCCCGGCGCCCGACAGGTCGGCCTCGATCGGCTCAACGCGCAGCAGCGGCGCGACCAGGACCTGATGTCCCCGCGCGCGCAGCACCTGCGCGGTGCGCTCGGCGTCGGGCTCCGGCCGCATCACGAGCAGCCGCATCTCAAGCCACGGCGAAGAAGTCGTGCGGCGCACGAGCTTTCAACTCGGCACCCGCGTCTGCGCCGAGCGCTACGGCATCGCGCCGGCCGCCCTGCCGGCTCGTCTCGAACACCTCACTGCCGTCGGAGCGTAGGATCATGCCGCGGAATCGGATCGCGTCCCCCTCCAGCACCGCGTGGCCGGCGATCGGGGTCCGGCACGAACCGTCGAGCACACTCAGGAAGGCACGCTCGGCGGCGAGCGCGACACTCGTA
The DNA here is from genome assembly GCA_003140315.1 of Hyphomicrobiales bacterium. GTDB lineage: Bacteria > Pseudomonadota > Alphaproteobacteria > Rhizobiales > Xanthobacteraceae > PALSA-894. The sequence goes on along the minus strand of PLJS01000172.1, from coordinate 16,186 downwards.
TCCGCATGATCGATCCGCGCGAGCAGGTCGCGCGTCCGCGTGTCGTCTTCGCGCGTCTCGATCGTGATCGCGCCCTGCCCGACCGCCGGGAGGAACTCCTCGATGTCGAGCACCGCCGTGACGGCATCGGTCAGTCCAAGCCGCCGCAATCCCGCGAGCGCGAGCAGCGTCGCGTCGACCTCGCCGGCGTCGAGCTTTCGCAGCCGTGTCTCGACATTGCCGCGCAGGACGACGACGCCGAGGTCGGGCCGCAGCCGCCGCACCATCGCCTGGCGCCGCAACGATGCCGTGCCGACGACCGCACGCGGCGGCAGCAGCCGCAACGTCGCGGCCTTGCGGCTGATGAAGGCATCGCGCGCATCCTCGCGCGGCAGGCACGCCGTCAGCGTCAGTCCCGGCGGCAGCAGCGTCGGCATGTCCTTGGCGGAATGAACCGCGAGGTCGATCTCGCCCGCCAGCAGCGCGTCCTCGATCTCCTTGGTGAACAGCCCCTTGCCGCCGGCCTCGCTCAGCGGCCGGTCCTGGATGCGGTCGCCCGAGGTGCGGATCACCGTCACATCGATTGCGGCCTCCTCGATGCCGTGCGCGGCCGCGAGCTGTGCCCGCACCATGCGCGCCTGCGCGAGCGCGAGCGGGCTGCCGCGCGTGCCGATACGCAGTGCGGATTGCGCCACGGGACCTCCTGATGGTACGCGAACGAAAGCTTATATCGTCATTCCGGCGCGCGCGAAGTAGGCTCGCCGTGCGGAGATAACAATGCTCGTCCTCGGCATCGAGACGACCTGCGACGAGACTGCGGCCGCCGTGGTGCGGCACCTCGACGACGGGCGCGGCGAGATCCTGTCGAATATCGTGCTGTCGCAGACCGCCGAGCACGCGCCCTACGGGGGCGTGGTGCCGGAGATCGCGGCGCGCGCCCATGTCGAGGCGCTCGACTTCATCATCGCGCAGGCGATGATCGAGGCGAAGCTCACCTTCAGCGCGCTCGACGGCATCGCGGCGGCGGCGGGCCCCGGGCTGATCGGCGGCGTGATCGTCGGGCTCACGACCGCCAAGGCGATCGCGCTCGTCGCGGAGCGGCCGCTGGTCGCCGTCAATCATCTCGAGGCGCACGCCCTGACCGCGCGGCTGACCGACGCCACGCCGTTTCCGTATTGCCTGTTCCTTGCCTCAGGAGGGCACACGCAGATCGTCGCCGTGCTCGATGTCGGCCAATACGTGCGGCTCGGCACCACGATCGACGACGCGATCGGCGAAGCCTTCGACAAGACCGCAAAGCTGCTCGGCCTGTCCTATCCGGGCGGGCCCGAAGTGGAGCGCGAGGCCCAGAAGGGCGATGTCGACCGCTTCATCCTGCCGCGTCCGATGCTCGGCCGCGCGGAGGCCGACTTTTCGCTGTCGGGACTGAAGACCGCGCTGCGGCTCGAGGCCGAGAAGATCGCCCCGCTGAGCGACCAGGATGTCTCCGACCTTTGCGCGGCGTTCCAGCAGGCGGTCGCCGACGTGGTGACGGACCGCCTGCGCGCGGGCTTAAGGCTGTTCCGGGAGCGCTTCGGCGGCCCGACCGCGCTGGTCGCGGCCGGCGGCGTCGCCTCCAACCAGACCATCCGCCGCGCACTTGGCCGCGTCGCGTCCGAGCACGGCACCGTGCTGGTCGCGCCGCCGCCGGAGCTGTGCACCGACAACGGCGCGATGATCGCCTGGGCCGGCTGCGAGCGCCTGCTGCGCGGCATGACCGACACGCTCGACGTCGCACCGCGCGCGCGCTGGCCGCTCGACGGCGACGGCTGGCCGCGGCGCGACGAAGCACGCGCATGATCCCGAAAAGTGGGCACCGGTTTTCGGAATAGATCATGCGCAAAGCAAGGTCCGCCTCGTGAGTGTTGAGCATATCGCGGTGGTGGGCGCCGGCGCCTGGGGCACGGCGCTCGCCAACATCGCGGCCCGCGCCGGGCGGACTGTCACGCTGTGGGCGCGCGATCCCGCGACGATCGCGCAGATTGCGGCGACCTGCGAAAGCCCGCGCCTGCCGGGCATCCGGCTCGACGAGCGGATCGCGGCGACCGCCGCACTTACCGACGTTGCCCGTGCGGATGCGGTCCTGCTCGTCGTGCCGGCGCAGGCGTTGCGGGTTACCGCGACAGCGCTTATGGCGCACCTGCGCGCGCGCACGCCGGTCATCGCCTGTGCCAAGGGCATCGAGCGCGGGACGCGTAAATTCATGACCGAGGTAATCGCCGAAGCGCTGCCTCGCGCGCTGCCCGCGATCCTGTCCGGACCGAGCTTCGCATCCGACGTGGCGCGCGGCCTGCCGACCGCGGTGACGCTCGCCTGCGCGGACGATGTTGTTGCTGCGGAACTTGCCCGCGCGCTCGGCTCGCCCACGTTTCGCCCCTATCACTCGACCGACGTGCGTGGCGTCGAGATCGGCGGCGCCACCAAGAACGTGCTGGCGATCGCGGCCGGCATCGTGCAGGGCCGAAAACTCGGCGCGAGCGCGACTGCGGCGCTGGTCACGCGCGGCTTCGCGGAGCTTGCGCGCTTCGGCCGCGCGCTCGGCGCACGCGCCGAAACGCTGACCGGGCTCTCGGGGCTCGGTGATGTCGTGCTGAGTTGCTCGACGCCGCAATCGCGCAACTTCTCGCTCGGCATCGCGCTCGGCGAAGGCCGCAAGCCGGACGGCAAGCTCGCCGAGGGCGCGTTCACGGCCGGCGCACTGGTCGAGCTCGCGCAAGAAAAAAATGTCGAGATGCCGATCGCGGCCGCGGTCGCGGCGGTGCTCGACGAAAGGCTCAGCGTCGATGGCGCGATCGACTCGTTGCTGACGCGGCCATTCAAGGCGGAGGGATAGATGGCCTATTGGCTGATGAAGACCGAACCGGACGAGTTTTCCTGGGACATGCAAGTCAAGCGCGGCGCCAAGGGCGAACCGTGGACCGGCGTGCGCAATTTCGCGGCGCGCAAGCACCTGCAAACCATGAAGAAGGGCGAGCACGCCTTCTTCTATCATACCGGCGATGAGAAACAGGTCGTCGGCATTATCGAGATCATCCGCGAGGCCTACACGGACCCGACCGACGAGAAGGGCGTGTTCGTCTGCGTCGATACCAAGGCCGTGAAGCCGTTTCCGAAGTTCGTGACGCTCGCGACGATCAAGTCGGACCCGAAACTGAAGACCATGGTGCTGGCACGCGAGCCGCGGCTCTCGGTGCAGCCGGTGACCGACGCGGAGTGGAAGCAGATCTGCAAGATGGGCGGCGTGAAGGGCTAGCGGCTACGCGGCGATGGTCGCCACGACCTGCGCCAGCAATTGTTCGCGGCGCGCCGGCGAGCGGCGCCCTTTGAGAGTCGCGGAGAATTTCTCCAGCGCGCCGTTCTCGAACGCCGTCACCACGGTCTGGTGCACATAGCTCTTGCGGCAGATCGTCGGCGTGTTCGCCAGTTCCTCCGACACCGCGGTCACGGCTTCCCTGACCTGACGGCTCCGCCCGCGCTCGCTCGCGGCCGGCGCGATGTGCGCGAGCGCTTCAAGCGCGGCACCCGACGCGCACAGCGTGCGGAAATCCTTCAGCGAGATCTTCACGCCGGCGATCTCGCGCAGGAACGCATTCACGTCGGCTGCCGTGGCGACGCGGATCGTGCCGTCTTCGCCGCGGTACTGAAACAGCCGCCGGCCGGACAGCCCGCGCAGCACGTTGATCGCGCTCGCAAGCCGCGGCGAACGGCACTCCTTGCGCACGTCCTTGCCGCCCTTGGCGCGGAACGTCAGCGTGATGGTCGCGCCGCTCACCACGACGTTCGATTTCAACAGCGTGGCGGCGCCCCGCGTACCGTTGTCGCGCGCGTAGCTCTCGCTGCCGGGGCGGATCGCGCTGCATGCCACGAGCTCGATGATGGCGGACAGCGCGAGCGGCCGGGTCGGCTCGGCGGTCGCGATGTGCTTGCCGATGATGCGCCGGATGCGCGGCAGCGCCTCGACCAGCCGGGCGAGCCGGCGCGCTTTCTTCTGCTCGCGCACCTTCTCCCATTCGGCGTGGTAGCGATATTGCAGCCGGCCGGCGGCGTCACGCCCGATCGCCTGGATGTGGGCGCGCTCGTCTTCGGCGTACAGCACGTCCTCATAGGCGGGCGGCACCGCGAGGCGCTTCAATCGCGCGCGCACCGCCTTATCGCGGATCGGGCGGCCGGATGCATCGAGGAAGCTGAACCCTTCCCCCTGGCGCCGGCGCCGGATCGTTAACGATTCGGCTGCCACGTAACGCAGCCCGAGCCGTTTCATGGCGCGCGCGGCGAGTCGCGACTTCAGGCGATCCGCGGCCTGTTCGCCCGATGACGTTGCATTCGCCGCGGCCATGGCAAGGGTCCTTCCAACGAGGAAGGAAAGTCGCTCGCCCGGCGGTTGGTTCCGAAGCCCGCCTTAACCCTTCAAAGCCTCCGCGATTCCATCCGTGAACACCTGCGCGCCAAGCACGAGGTCCTCGTCCGAGGTATTCTCGCTCCAGTGATGGCTGATCCCGCCAATGCTCGGCACGAACATCATCGCGGCCGGCAGTTTGCGCGCGAGCCATTGCGCGTCGTGCCCGGCCCCGCTCGGCATGCGGATGTGCCTGCCGGGCGCGTAACGCTCGGCCGCCGTGTCGAGCGCCGTCATCAGCCACTCATCCATCAAGGCAGGCGTGCTCTGCGAGATCACGTTCACTTCGATCTTGCACGGACCGGCGCGGGTGGCATCGTCGGCAAGCTTGAACAGTTCCGCATGCAGGCGATCGAGCACCGCCGGATCGGCATCGCGCAACTGGAACAGCGCCTCGGCGCGGCCCGGGATGATGCTGTGGCTTCCCGGCTCGAGCCCGATGCGGCCGGTGGTCCATACCGTGCGCGGCCCGTCGAGCTCCGGAAAGCGTTTGTCGATCGCCGACAGCAACCGCACCAGTTCGAGCCCGGCATCGCGCCGGCGCATCATCGAGGTCGTGCCGGCGTGGTTCTGCTCGCCTGTGACCGTGATGCCGTATTGCCAGATCGCCACGATCGCCGTCACGACGCCGATGCGCAGCTTCTCGCTTTCCAGCGTGTCGCCCTGCTCGATATGCGCCTCGAAGAAGCCCGCATAGCGCTCCGGCTCGATCTGCAGGCGGGGCCGTCCCGCATAGCCGGCGCGCGCAAGCGCGTCGCGCATTGGTGTTCCGTCATAGCGGTTGCGCGCGTTGTCGATTTCGTCCTCCTGCAGCAATCCCGTGAAGGACTTGCTACCGAGGAACGAGCCGTAATGCCCTTCCTCGTCGACGAACACCACCACGTCGACGCCGTTGTCGCCGCCCGCCTCGTGGATCGCGCGCGCGGCTTCGAGCGCATAGATGCAGCCGAGCGCGCCATCGAGCCAGCCGGCCTGGTTCTGTGATTCGAGATGCGAGCCCGACAGCATCTTGCGGCCCGTCGCGGGACTCTTCCCGAGGATATTGCCGATGCCATCAACGGTCGCCACAAGGCCGGCCTCGGTCAACCGCCCGGCGAACCACTGACGCGCCGTGATGTCTTCGGGCGAAAAGGTTGGTCGATGGACGCCGGTCTTATACGTACCGAATGTGCGAAGCTTGTAGAGATCGCCGAGCAGGCGGTTGGGCTTGATGGCGGGCATGCGCAGACGCTCTCCTGACTTTCGCCGGGTACAATGCCAGCATGATCTCCGACCGCAAAGCCTTCGTCCGCGCCAATACGCGGCTCAAGCCCGTGCCGCATGTGCCGGAGATCATGCTCCACGTCGCCGACGAAGCCGTCCCGATCTGGCGGAAGACGGAGGACGAGCTCGACGCCATGGGTCTGCCGCCGCCCTATTGGGCCTTCGCCTGGGCCGGCGGTCAGGCGCTCGCGCGCTATGTGCTTGACCAGCCGGAGATCGTCAGCGGCAAGCGCGTGCTCGATCTCGCCTCGGGATCCGGGCTCGTCGCGATCGCGGCGGCGAGGGCCGGCGCCGCGCCGGTGATTGCGGTCGACATCGATGCGTTCACCGAGGCGGCGATCTCGCTTAATACCGAGGCGAACGATGTCTACGTTGAAATCATCGTCCGCGACCTGCTCGACGATCTCGCTCCGCCCACGCCGCGTTACGACATGATCCTGGTCGGCGACCTGTTCTATGAGCGCGACACCGCCGCCCGCGCGCTTGCGTTCTTGGAGCGCCACGCGGCGATCGGCACGCTCGTGCTGATCGGCGATCCCGGCCGCGCCTATTTGCCGAAGGATCGCCTGACGTGGCTCGCCGAATATTCGGTCCCGGTCACGCGCGACCTGGAAGACCACGACATCAAACGGACAGCCGTGTGGTTGCTTTCTTCCCTCTCCCCGTGAAACGGGGGGAGGGAACAGAAGCGCCGTCAAATCTTGTGGCCCTTCTTGCGCAGCTCGTCGGACATCCGGTTGCGCATGTCCTCCGCGAGCGACGCGCCGAACTTCTGTCCAACCGCCATGCTGTCCTGCATGATCGCCGGCATGTTCTGCAGGAATTTCTGCCCCACCGGCCCTTTGTAGAACATCGAGATTTGCCGCAGCTCGTCGGCCGTGAAGTGCTGCGCATAGACCGCCGCGATCGCGTCGACGAACTCGATCATGCGGGCGTTCGCCGCCTCCACGATGTGCGGCAGGGCCGCATCGTAGTCCTTCTCGACCTCCGGGCGCCCCTGCGCGATAGCGGGCTTGAGCTGCTGCATGATCATCGGAAACAGCGTCTTGAGCTGGTCGGCCGCGCGCATGGTCACGACCAGTTCCTTGGCGGCCGCAACCGCGTCAGGCGCTGGGTCCGCGCCGGCCGGACGCGCAAGGCCGAATACGATGGCGATGATCCAGACAACAAAAAGGGTCGCACGACGTGGCATATCGGCCTCCTTCGCTCATGTGCCGGCCGAAGTGTTGCCCGGGTATCGTGTCGAGACAAGTGCGTTCCGCGCCTTGCGCTCGCCTACGGTGCAGCACGCAGCGCGCCTTTCGCCCGTTGTCAAAACAACGCTACGCTCGCCGCCGGGACAAGTGCCGGGAGACTCTCATGGCGTTCGCGGGAATCAATCATCTTGCCATCTTCGTCGCAGCCGTCGCGGCTTGGCTCGGCGGCGCGGTCTATTACGGCCTGCTGGCGAAGCCTTGGGTCACGGCACAAGGCAAGACGATGGCGCAGTTCAAGGCCGAGAACGACGCCAAGAAAGGCACGTTCGCGGGTTTTGCGCCGTACATTCTCTCCTTCCTGGCGGAGATCGCCATGGCCTGGGTGCTGGCCGGCATGATCGGCCACCTCGGCACCGTGACCATCCGCACCGCTGTCATCTCCGGACTGTTCGTCTGGGCGGGCTTCATGCTCACAACCATGCTGGTGAACAACGCTTTCGGCGGACGCCGGTACATGCTGACCGTGATCGATGCCGGCCACTGGCTCCTCGTGGTCGTGCTGATGGGCGTCGTGATCGGCTGGATGGGCGTGTAACGGCCCGCCGGCCGCGACCAAAGTGTGACAAGCAGCGACTTGTTGCAGATCGGAGCGCAAGCGCATAATGGCGCCTGAGGAAACAAGCATGGGCTGGCCGAATGGCCGCCCGCGTGCCGGAGGGTGAGTGATGTCCGAGAAGATTTACGACGTTCCGGCCGAGTGGAAGAGCCGCGCTTACATCGACGACGCGAAATATCGAGAGATGTACGCGCGCTCGATCAAGGATCCCGACAGCTTCTGGGCGGATGAGGCCAAGCGCCTGCACTGGTACAAGGCCCCGACGAAGATCAGGAACACCTCGTTCGGGCCCGGCGACGTCTCGATCAAGTGGTTCGAGGATGGCATCACCAACGTCGCCTACAACTGCATCGACCGGCATCTCGAGACGCGCGCCGACCAGGTAGCGATCATCTGGGAGGGCGACGACCCCTCCGAGTCCAAGCACATCACCTACCAGGAGCTGCACGACGAAGTGTGCCGGATGGCCAACATCCTGCGCAACAGGCTCGTCGAGAAGGGCGACCGCGTCACCATCTACATGCCGATGATTCCGGAGGCCGCCTACGCGATGCTCGCCTGCGCGCGCATCGGCGCGATCCATTCGGTGGTGTTCGGCGGCTTCTCGCCGGATTCGCTCGCCGGCCGCGTCGAGGATTGCGCCTCGAAGGTCATCATCACGGCGGATGAAGGATTGCGCGGCGGCCGCAAGGTGCCGCTCAAGGCCAATGTGGATGCGGCGATCGCGAAGGTTGCAAGCACTGGATTTTCGGTCGACCACGTCATCGTGGTCAAGCGCACCGGCGTCAAGGTCGACATGGATCCGGTGCGTGACGTCTACTACCACGATGCGGCCGCGGTGGTGACCGACGAATGCCCGTGCGAGCACATGAACGCCGAGGATCCGTTGTTCATCCTCTACACGTCGGGCTCGACCGGAAAACCGAAAGGCGTGCTGCACACCACGGCGGGCTACAATCTGTTCGCCGCGATGACGCATCAACTCGTGTTCGACTATCACGACGGCGACATCTACTGGTGCACGGCGGATGTCGGCTGGGTGACGGGCCACAGCTACATCCTGTACGGGCCGCTCACCAATGGCGCGACCACGCTGATGTTCGAAGGCGTGCCGAACTATCCCTCGATGTCGCGCTTCTGGGACGTGATCGACAAGCACAAGGTCAANNAGGTCAACATCTTCTACACCGCGCCTACGGCGATTCGTTCGCTGATGCAGGCGGGCGAGGACCCGGTGAAGAAGACCTCGCGCACATCGCTACGCCTGCTTGGAAGCGTCGGCGAACCGATCAATCCGGAAGCCTGGGAGTGGTATTACCGCGTCGTCGGCGACAACCGCTGCCCGATCGTCGATACCTNNTGGTGGCAGACCGAGACCGGCGGCATCCTCATCACGCCGCTGCCAGGTGCGACGCGGCTCAAGCCCGGCTCGGCGACGACGCCGTTCTTCGGCGTGGTGCCCGAGCTGGTCGATGCCGAGGGCAAGGTGCTGGACGGCGCCGCCGCCGGCAATCTCTGCATCGCAGACTCGTGGCCGGGGCAGATGCGCACCGTTTACGGCGACCACCAGCGCTTCATCGACACCTACTTCAGGACCTATCCCGGCAAGTACTTCACCGGCGACGGCTGCCGCCGCGACGAGGACGGCTATTACTGGATCACGGGCCGTGTCGACGACGTGATCAACGTCTCCGGCCATCGGATGGGCACGGCGGAGGTCGAGAGCGCGCTGGTGGCACATCCCAAGGTCTCGGAGGCGGCCGTCGTCGGCTACCCGCACGACATCAAGGGCCAAGGCATCTACGCCTACGTGACGCTGATGGAGGGCGAGGAGCCGACCGAAGCGCTGCGCAAGGAACTGACGGTCTGGGTGCGCAAGGAGATCGGCCCGATCGCCGCGCCCGATCTCATCCAGTTCGCGCCGTCACTGCCCAAGACGCGCTCCGGCAAGATCATGCGCCGCATCCTGCGCAAGATCGCCGAGGACGAGTTCGGCAATCTCGGCGACACCTCGACGCTCGCCGATCCGGCCGTGGTGGACGATCTGGTGGGGAACAGGCAGAACCGAAAGAGCCCGTGACACGGGGTCACCCGAGCCGGCGATCGGCTCCGGGTAAGCCTCCGTATTTGCCGGTCCCTCGGATTGCCGATAGCGTCGCGGCAGTTTCCGTCGTGGTGGCTTGAACCTTTTGTCGAACGCTGAACCGAAAATCCTTGTCGCCAAGAAGGTCGCGGCGCTTCGCAGCGAAGCCGGACTGAAGACGATTCTCGACGGCATCGGCGAAGGCTTCTACGCGCTCGACTGCGACTGGCGCATCATTCTGTTCAACAACGAGGCGGCGCGGCATTTCCGTTGTGCGCCGGAGGACGTGCTGGGCCGCACCCTTTGGGAAGCGTTCTCCGGCTCGCGCGAGACCGGCCTCGGCCAGCTTTTTCTCAAGACGATGGCCAGCCGCGAGACAATCCGGTCCGAGACCGAATCGGTCGTCTTTCCCGGTCTCTGGATGGCCTACCGGCTGTTTCCGCTCGGCGACGGCATGGGCGTCGTGTTCCGCGACACCACTGATCGCAAGCGCGCCGAAGAACAGCGCGACCTGCTGATCGGGGAGATGGAACATCGCGTCAAGAACACGCTCGCGACCGTGCAGTCGATCGCGGCACAGACCTTCCGCAACGCGAGCGTCGATCCGGGCGTACAGCGCAGCTTCGAGGCGCGCCTCATCACCCTCAGCAACGTGCACGGCATCCTGACGCAACAGAATTGGGACTCCGCCGATCTCCACGACGTCGTGTGGTCGGCGCTGCGCCCCCACGGCGCGCCCGACAGCGAGCGCTTCACCGTCGAGGGACCGGTGCTGCGCCTCGGACCGAAGAGCGCGGTCGCGATGTCGATGGCGGTGCACGAACTCTGCACCAATGCGATCAAATACGGCGCGCTATCGGCCGAAGCCGGGCATGTCGAAGTGAGCTGGAACGCCGGCGACGGCCGCTTCGGCTGGCGCTGGCGTGAGCGCGGCGGTCCGGAGGTCGAAGCTCCTTCCCGCACCGGCTTCGGCTCGCGCATGATCGAACGCGCGCTGGCGGTGCAACTCTCCGCCAAGGTCGCGATCGACTACGACCCGGCCGGCGTCGTGTGCACGATCGAAGCGCCGTTGGAAGCGATCCGCGACTACGCCGGCGTGTGACAACGCGACATCGCGGCAACACCTCGCCGGAAAAGCGCTCCATCACAGCCTTGTTTCATGCCCGGCCATTGCCCCAACGCTCGAATCTTGATTGTTTTTTCACCGTGTTCGCAGGTCACCGCTGAGAACAGGCGGGGCGTGCGTTATCATGAGGCGTTGGGACAGTGGTCCGTGCGCTGGGAGCGCGCGGACAATCGGGCAGGGGAAATTCATGCGATACGGTCGTTCGCTCGCGGGCATCGCGCTCGCGGCCATCTCGGCGGCTTGGTTCGGCGCGACGCCCGCGCAGGCGCGCGAGGTCGTGGCATTCCGCGACAATATTTCGGCCGGCACCGTAGTAGTGCGCACCCATGAACGCCGCCTCTATTACGTGCTCGGCGACGGCAAGGCGATCCGCTATCCGGTCGGCGTCGGCATGGGCGGCAAGCAATGGGCCGGCACCACGCGCATCGACGGCAAGTACATCAAGCCGGCTTGGTCGCCGCCGAAGGAAGTCAAGCGCGACAAGCCCTCGCTGCCGGATGTAATCGCGGGCGGCTCGCCGAAGAACCCGATGGGCGCGGCCGCGTTGACGCTGGCCGGCGGCGAATACGCGATCCACGGCACCAACATGCCGGGCTCGATCGGCGGCTTCGTCTCCTACGGCTGCATCCGCATGTTCAACCAGGACATCGTCGACCTTTACAGCCGCGTCAGCCTCGGCACGACTGTGATGGTGGTGCGCTGAATTTCAGCACGCTCCCGGCGGCCGATACCGTTCAATCCCGCGACGCTGTCGCGCACCATGTCTCGCGGCGCCGCCGTATTTGTCCCGCCCGATATTGCTGACCTGGATGTCGCCCTCGGCGAGCAACGCCACCAGCGCGGCGAGCGCGGCGTCCGCCTTCTGCAGTTCATCGGCGCAGCGCGCGCGCAGCTCCGGCGCATCGATGCCGCGCAGCCGCACCTTGGTGGTGATGTCGACACCGAGCCACACATGCACCCGCGCTTCGAGCGTGTCGCCGTCGATGACGCGCAGCACGTCAGCCGGATAGCCGGTCCGGCTCGTATTCACAGTTGTCTCGGCGACCGGCTCGGATACCTCGGGGGGCGCGGCGCCGTGCACCTTCGGCGGCCGCAACGCCGCACCGAGCAGCAGCCCGGCCGCGAATGCGGCTACGATCCCGCCGCCAATCGGCCAGCGTGAACGGAATATGTACCTCGAATATAGGAACATAAAGAAACCATAGGTGATACGTCCGCGCTGGTGCAAGCACTAATTGGGGATTGCATCTCGATATTCACCTATCCGAACGCGAGTATCCGAATGGGTATTTACAACACGCACCTGTGCGGAACGGTCACGCTTTTGCTTCGTTAAACTGCAAGGTACTGATTCTGTGGCCCGCCCCGAACACCGGAGCGGGCCCATGATGTTTGGACGGGGCTCCGTTGCGGCCGATGACCGTATCTCGACGTGGCGCACCCGCGGAGGTGCCCGGCCTCGCGGCCCGCCGCATCGCGGCCGATATTCTCGACAGCGTACTGCGCCGCCATCGTCCACTCGACGGCGAACTCGACGGACCGGAGGCTCACCCGGGGCTTGCGAGCCTCCCCGAACGCGACCGCGCGCTGGTGCGCAAGCTCGTCGCCACCGTGCTGCGCCGGCTCGGCACGCTGCGCCACGCGCTGCGTCAGTATCTCGAGACCGGATTTCCCGACGACGCGCCGCGCGCCGAAACCGTCATGCTCATTGGGGCCGCACAAATCCTTTTCCTCGACGTGCCGGACCACGCCGCCGTCGATCTCGGCGTCCGCCTCGCGCAGGCCGACCGGCGCGCCGCGCGCTATGCCGGGCTCGTCAATGCGGTGCTGCGGCGCCTGACGCGCGACGGACGCGGCCTGCTCGCGGAGCTTGATACGGTCCCGCTCGATACGCCCGAGTGGCTGTTTACGCGCTGGCAGCGCAACTTCGGCAATGAAACCGCCCGCGCCATCGCGCTCGCGCACGGCCACGAGCCGCCCCTCGATCTCACCGTGAAGACCAATGCCGAAAGCTGGGCGCAGCGCCTGCGCGGCAGGGTTTTGCCGACGGGAAGCGTGCGCACGGTCGCGCAGGGCCAGGTCTCGCTGCTGCCGGGCTATACGGAGGGCGTGTGGTGGGTGCAGGACGCGGCCGCCGCGCTGCCGGCCCGCCTGCTCGGCGACATCGCCGGCAAGAGCGTTGCGGATCTGTGTGCCGCGCCGGGTGGAAAAACCGCGCAGCTTGCACTTGCCGGCGCGCGCGTCACCGCTGTGGACCGTTCGGCCAGCCGGCTCGCACGCCTGCGCGACAACCTGACACGGCTCGGTCTTGAGGCCGAAACGGTCGCGGCGGACGCCACCGAGTGGCAAGGCGGGCCGTTCGACGCCGTATTGGTCGATGCGCCCTGCTCCTCGACCGGGACCATCCGCCGCCATCCGGACGTCGCCTGGCTCAAACACGAGAGCGACGTCACGTCGCTGGCCGGCTTGCAGCAACGGCTCCTCGATCACGCCGTCGCGCTCGTGAAGCCCGGCGGCGTGATCGTCTACTGCACCTGTTCGCTCGAGCCCGAGGAAGGCAACCAACAGGTGGAAGCGCTGCTCGCGCGCTCGCCGTCGGTGCGGCGGCAGCCGCTTGCCCCCGCCTCCACCAACGGCATGGCGGAGTTCCTCAATGCGGCCGGGGACCTGCGCACGCTGCCCAGCCAATGGCCCGACACCGATTCGCGCATGGCCGGTCTCGACGGCTTCTACGCCGCGCGGCTTGAACGGACTTGAGAATTCGCCCGCGACGCCGCCATGGTTGGCCGCTCTCCCGGCGGACGCTATCGTGGCCCGAATCCCTGCGGGACCTCATCGTGCCCGCGCGACCGGAGGGGGTCGATCGCGTCCATGGCCCTCGGGTCCATCGCGGAACGCACTAAACTGACCGTGTTCGCGGCGCGCCGCGGGCTGCGCACAGCCGTGAGTCGTCTCAACGCTCACCCGCTGCTGCGCTGGCGCTTCACGCCCGCGGTCGCGGACCGGCTGCTGATCGCCCCGCAGGACTTGCGCACTGCCGATCCGACCCGCGCGAGCGAGATCTATGCGGGCCGCTTCGCCTTCGCGGGCAAGATCCTGATCTGCGACGGCGGCTCGCCCTTCGAGATGGAGCCGCCTTCGGAGGAATGGGCCGACATGCTGCTCGGCTTCGGCTGGCTGCGTCATCTGCGCGCCGTGGAGTCCGGGATCACGCGGGGCAACGCCCGCGCCCTGGTGGACGAATGGATCGCGCTGCAGGGCTCGTGGGACGCGACCGGCTGGCGGCCCGATCTGGTCGCGCGCCGCATCATCTCGTGGCTGAGCCAAGCACCGTTGCTGCTGCACGAAGCCGATATGCGCTTCTACCGCCGCTTTCTGCGCAGCCTCACCCGCCAGGTCCGCTACCTGCGCCGCACCGCGTCCTCGACGCGTGACGGCGTACCGCGCCTGCAGGCGATCATGGCGCTCGCCTACGCGGCGCTGTGCATGCAGGGCCAGGCGCGCATGCTCAAATCGGTGACGCGTCAGCTCAGCGACGAGCTGACGCGCCAGGTGCTGCCCGACGGTGGTCACATCAGCCGCAATCCGGGCGCGCTGATGGAGTTGCTGCTCGACTTGCTGCCGCTGCGCCAGGCCTTCTCGGCGCGCAACGTGCCCCCACCGGCAGCGCTCAACAACGCGATCGACCGCATGATGCCGATGCTGCGTTTCTTTCGCCACGGCGACGGCAATTTCGCGCTGTTCAACGGCATGGGACCGACGCGGACCGAAATGCTCGCGACCGTGCTGGCCTACGACGATGCGCGCGGCACGCCTGTCGCCAATGCGCCGCATTCCGGCTACCAGCGCGTGCAGACCGGCGACGCGGTGCTCATCGTCGACAGCGGCCCCCCGCCACCGCTGCCGGTGAGCTACGAGGCCCATGCGGGCTGCCTCGCCTTCGAGCTCTCGTCGAAGACGCATCGGATCGTCATCAATTGCGGCCTGCCCGAGACGAGCCGTGACACATGGCGCCACGTGGCGCGGGCGACCGCGGCGCATTCGACCGTCACGTTCAACGATACGTCCTCATGCCGCTTCCTCACCTCGGAATCGTTTCGGCGCCTGCTCGGTACGCTGATCGTCGCCGGCCCGAAGGTGGTGGACGTGTCACGCCAGGAGCGCGACAGCGGGTTCGTGCTGCGGCTCTCGCATGATGGCTACGCGGATCGCTACGGCGTGATCCATCAACGCTCGCTGCGGCTCAGCGCCGGAGGACGCCGGCTCGACGGCGAGGACCTGTTCGTGCCGGCGCGTGGTGATCGCCTGCCCGCCAGGGCAGGCGACGAATTCGCGGTCCGCTTCCACGTGCACCCTTTGGTGAAGGCGAGCCGCCTGACCGACGGACGCGGCGCGATGTTGGTGCTGCCCAACCGCGAGGTCTGGACCTTCAACGCCTATGAGGAGCGCGTGGAGCTCGAGGAAAGCGTCTACCTCGCCGGGCCCGACGGGCCGCGGCGCGCGGTCCAGATCGTGATCTACGGCCGTGCGCGCGAGGTGCCGCGCGTGCACTGGACCTTCGCGCATGTCGACGCCGCCGAGCCGGCTCGGCGCGGCGTGCGCGAGGAGCCCCAGCTTCCATTATGAGCGATGATATGACCGAACGCCTCCGTCCGATTGCCCGCGCGCTCTTGTCGGTGTCCGACAAGACCGGGCTCGTGGACTTCGCCCGCGCGCTTGCCGGCCATGACGTCGAATTGATCTCGACCGGCGGCACCGCCAAAGCGATCGCCGACGCGGGCCTCAAGGTGCGCGACGTGTCCGACCTCACCGGCTTTCCCGAGATGATGGACGGGCGTGTGAAGACGCTGCACCCCAGGGTGCATGGCGGCCTTTTGGCGATTCGTGACGACAGTGAGCATGCGGCGGCGATGGCCGCGCACGGCATCGCGCCGATCGATCTCCTCGTGGTCAACCTCTACCCGTTCGAGGCGACGGTCGCGAAAGACGCCCCGTTCGAGGATTGCATCGAGAACATCGACATCGGCGGCCCGGCGATGATCCGCGCGGCCGCGAAGAACCACAACGACGTCGCGGTCGTCGTCGAGCCCGACGATTATCCGAAGCTCCTGTCGGAGCTCGCCGCGCATGGCGGCGCGACCACACTTTCGCTGCGCAAGGCGCTCGCACAAAAGGCCTATGCACGCACCGCCGCCTATGACGCCGCGATCTCGAACTGGTTCGCGGCCGAGCTTGGCGAGAACGCCCCCGCCTACCGGGCCTTCGGCGGCAAACTCGCGGAGGCGCTGCGCTACGGCGAGAATCCGCACCAGTCAGCCGCGTTCTACCGCACACCCGAGCATCGCTTCGGCGTCGCGACAGCGCGGCAAGCCCAAGGCAAGCAGCTCTCCTACAACAACATCAACGACACCGACGCGGCCTATGAATGCGTCGCCGAGTTCGACGCGCGCCGCACGGCCGCCTGCGTCATCGTCAAGCACGCCAATCC
>PLJS01000111.1 GCA_003140315.1 Hyphomicrobiales bacterium | reverse complement strand
CCCTTATCCGCTGCCGAACCATTTCGATTTTCCCATCGGGAGTATGTTTTGGACGCGGACCGCAGCGCTGAAGCCGCTATTCGACCTCAGGCTTGCCTGGGATGACTATCCGCAAGAGCCACTGGCACTCGACGGAACGATTCTGCATGCGTTGGAACGCTTCCTACCGTTCTCGGCCGATAAAGCGGGTTTTCGTTATGCGACCACGTATGTTAAGAGCTCGATGCGATAACGACCAATGTCGTCATCGGCAGGCGCTGTTTTCTCGGTCATCACGTTGTCAGCACGCTTGCGAACGTGGGGATGAGGTCTTGGTCGTGGACGTTGTCGATTTCCCCGCGGTGGCAAGTAGCGACCTTCGTTCATTGCGCGCTGGCCATCCCCGCAACATCGAGGACTAGATTCGGTGTCGTCAGAGTCTACAAGCAAGGGTAAGCCCTCTTGTATCGTGCTTGGTGGCGGCGGCTTCATTGGCGCCAATCTATGCCAACGGCTCGTTCAGACTTGTTTCGGAACGGATGCTTTTCAATAGACCGGATCGACGGGTGAGGTCTGGCTTTTCGGGATCACGCTCTGATTGTCGTCAGCACTTGTTTCGCAAGCAAATTATCGACGAAGTCATTGAGATCGCCGCCGGCGTAGAGGTATCCGACGATCCCTGCATTCTCCGCGGCGCGAATGTCGGTCTCCTTATCGCCGATCAGGAACGAGCGTTCCTTGTCGATCGGCCAATCCACGAACGCGCGCAGCAACATGCCGGGCCCCGGTTTGCGATCCACATGATCGATCGCATATTCGGCGATCTTTCCTTCCGGATGATACGGCGCGACATAAAACTGATCGACATGCGCGCCGTGCCTGAAGAGTTGCTCCTGCATTGCGCGATTGAAGCGATTGACGTCCTCGATCGTGCAATAGCCGCGCGCGATGGCCGCCTGGTTGCTGACAACGATCACGAGGTAGCCGCGGTCATTGAGGCGGCGCACCGCCTCCACCGCTCCCGGCACAAACTCGAGGTCCCCGGGCCGAAACGTGTAACCGTGGTCGACGTTGAGCACGCCATCCCGATCGAAGAAAGCCGCCGGGCGGACGCGCAGCTTGGGCAGTTTGCGGTGCCCAAGCTCCAGTGCGGCTGGTATGCCGATGTCGAGAAAGCATCCGTCAAAGATCTCGCCGCGGATCATTCCGAATTCAACGAGGCGCGGAAAGATGTCCTGCTCGATCGAGCACGGCAGTCGATCAATCAAGTCGAGGACGGTTCGCTTCAGCACATAAACGCCGCCATTGATCGTGCCCGGCCCGTGGAAGCCCGGGTCTTTCTCGAGAAAACGCGTTACGCGCGCGCCGTCCGTCAGGACGCGGCCGTACCGGGAGACGTCATCCGCGACCCGCAGCGCGATCGTCGCGACGGCTTGCCCCCCGCGCGCGCTCGCTTCAAGCGCCCTCAGATTGATGTCGAATAGGGTATCCCCGTTCATGAGAATGAATTGCTCGTCAAGCGCGTCGCGGGCGGTCGTCAACGCGCCGCCGGTGCCGAGCGGCTCGTGTTCGCGCAGTACCCTTATGGTGGCGTCGCCAAGCCTGCGACCCTGGTAGGCCTCCTCCACGCGATCGGCGAGGTGCCCGGCGAGCAGCATGATATCAGCGTAGCCGTGCCGCGCGACCATCTCGATGAGATAATCGAGAAATGCGCGCTCGTTGGCGATCGGCAGGAGCGGCTTTGGCACCTCGCGCGTGAGCTCGCCAAGGCGGGTGCCCTTGCCGCCGACCAGAATTGCGACTTGGCGGATAAGCGCTTCGCTCATAGCTGTCTGCTGCCCGCAATTTGCCCCAAGCCACACGGCGGCTTGCGAGCCGACGGCTCACACGGCTTCGGCTGCGTTTAGGATTTATCGGCTTCCTCTCGGCGCGGCTATCGACATCCCGCTTTTTTCACCCTGACGCCTGTTCCTACAGCTCAGCGCTGCCTCCTCGTAGAATCGCGGATCAGGCTTGAGCCTGAAGGCCCAGGCCAGCTCGAATAGCGCAACGCATGCGCATAGAGATCGCGCCTGGCATCCTGGACCGATCGAACGGGGCATGCGGGGCGGCACCTAACCTTGGGTCGGCTTCGTTCAAGAGCACGTCTTCGCTGACGAAGAGGAGCGGCGGTCATGCGGGCCGGTCCTTTTGGCGTGAGCCTTGAGTGGTGCTGGTGAGGGGCGGGGAAACGCTCACCACCACCAGCTTTCGACACCGCGCTGCGTGAAATTGCAAGGCAGGACCACGCCGCCAAGGTCGGCAAGGACGCGCACTACCTCTTGCCGGCACTGCGGGTCGGCGAGAAAAAAGATGAAGCCGCCGCCGCCTGCGCCCGAGACCTTGCCCGCATAGGCGCCGGCCGTGATCGCGCCGTCGATCAGCGCGTTGATGTTATCCGTGCTGACACCGGTGGCCGTGCTCTGCTTGGCGACCCAGCCGCGATGCAGCGCCTCGCCGATCTTGCGGATGTCGCCTTTGAGAATCGCCTCCTTCATGTCGATGGCTTCCTCGCGCAGCGCTAGCATCGCGTCGATCGAAGCCTTATTCTCACCCGCGACGTTGCGCATCTGCTGCTCGATGATGCTCGCAGAGGAGCGCGTCTTGCCAGTGTAGCAAAGGATAATGGAACTCTCGAGTTCGCACAGCGTGCTCGATTTGATGCGCAGCGGATTGATGATGACGCGGTTGCCCGCCGAGAACTCCATGAAATTGAAGCCGCCGAAGGCGGCCGCATATTGATCCTGTCGCCCGCCGGAGAGACCGATGTCCTCCCTCTCGATTTCGAAGGCGAGCCGGGCGATGTCATACTCGCCGAGCGGCAGACTAAGATAGGCGCGGAATGCCTCGATCAACGCAACCACGAGCGTCGACGACGAGCCGAGGCCGGAGCCGGCCGGCACGTCCACGTTCGTGCGCACCTTGACGGGAATCGGCCGACCGCCGTTGAAGTCCTTGACGATCCGATTGTAGACGCCCTTGTGCAGGATCGCCGATACGGTGGGATCGATGTGGCTTTCAGCCGGCCCCTCGTAACTCTGATCGATATCGGCGGCGTAGAAGTGAACGCGATCGTCGGTTGTCGATTCCAGATGTGCAAACGCGTAAAGGTTAATGGTCGCGTTCATGACAAGGCCGCCGTGGACGTCGCAGAACGGCGAGACATCCGTACCGCCGCCGGCAAATCCAAGCCGGAGAGGGGCTCTCACGCGAATTCGGGCGCCAGCGCTCATCAGTTTAGTGCTCCGGAGCAACGAGGCCGAGACTACGTTTTGGAACAGCTTGCAGGTGTCTAACCGCCGCTTTTCAATTGCATAATCCGGTCCAGCATGCGAATGGGAAATGGGGCCCGGCAAGGCAAAAAAATGCCTCGGCCGGAGGAATAACCTATGTTTGGGTAGCGGCGCTGAGGTTGAAGGTCGCTGCGGGTGGGGGCAGTCGGAATGTTGCCGATCCGGTGTAGCGCTGCGGCGTGCAGCCGAATCAGTTTGCGTCTGGATCAGTCGACCAGGCCGAACTCGATGCCTTTCCACTTGCGCAAATTACAGCGGCCCGCGCCCGGTGCAATGAGAGCCACGCGACCGAGCGCGAATTTCCGTCAGGACGGGATGGGCGCCTTCGGTATCTTGCGTGCTGGCGTGATATGACGTCGTCGGGCGCCGAGGGGTCTGACGCGCGAATGGAAGCGAACAGCATCCGGCCTGCGACCAACCCCGTCCCCACGACGGACGCCCGCTTTGCGCTCCTCAGACGCGCGGTGCGCATGCTCAGAAGAGCTCGGCTTCTGGTTAGTGGGCGTCTTCTCGGCCGCTTGAAGGAGTTGAGGCGCAAGCGGGCATTGCGCAAGGCGCTGCGAACATCGGGGTTGTTCGATGCGGCCTGGTATATCGAGCAGAATCCGGATCTGCGGGATGCAACCGCGAACCCGCTCGCCCACTATATGCTGATCGGCGCATTTGAGGGACGCGATCCCCATCCGCTGTTCGCCAGCAAGTACTATCTCGACCAAAATCCCGACGTCCGGGCCGCAGGAGCCAATCCGCTGGAACACTTCCTGAGCCATGGCTGGCTCGAAGGGCGAGACCCGCATCCGCTGTTCGCCAGCAGGTATTATCTCGACCAAAATGCTGGCGTCCGGGCCGAAAAGCTCAATCCGCTCGTGCACTTTGTCAAGCACGGTGGGCTCGAAGGGCGCGATCCGCACCCGCTGTTCAGAAGCCGATACTATCTCGATCAAAATCCTGACATTCGGGCGGCAGCACTCAATCCCCTGATTCACTATGTGATAGCTGGAGCAGCAGAACGTCGCGACCCCAGTCCAGAATTCAGCAGCAGACACTATCTCGAAAAATATCCGGACGTGGAGCGCGCGGGCGATAATCCGCTGGTTCACTTCGTGCTGTATGGACGGCAGTCTGGACGGCAGGAAGGGCTAAGCAAGCGTCCCGATGTCTTGCCGTGTCCATTGCCCCCGGCGGACGGTCAAACGGAATGGACCGGAGAGGCGGAGTTCTGGCGGCGCTACCGCGAGCGTGAGGAGCAGCGAAGGAATGCGTTTCATCCGCGTCCTTTGGACTTGATTCGATGCGAGCCCGGCGGGGAAGACCGGCTACTCAGACGCATCAACTTTCGACCTGCGAGCGCACCGACGATATCCATCATCGTCCCCGTCTTCAACGTCGCCTCAACCGTCCTTGAGTGCCTCGCCAGCGTCCACACGTTTGGCCACGAAATTGAATACGAGGTCATCCTGGCCGACGATGCGTCGGACGCCGAACAGTCGGAGCGTTTCGCGCGCGTCAGCGGCGCGAACTACATTCGAAATGAAAAGAATCTTGGCTTCTTGCTGAACTGCAATAATGCGGCACGCAGTGCGCGCGGCCGTTACCTTTTGTTCCTGAATTCTGATGTGCAGCTTTTGCCGGGCGCGCTGGCCGCGCTCGTCGCCTCGTTTGAACCGGGGGTTGGCATAGTCGGCCCCAAGATACTTTATCCGTCGGGACACCTGCAGGAAGCCGGCTGCCGGATCGCGATCGACGGGACCGCGGCGTTGATCGGCTATGGTGAAGATCCGGATTTGCCGGAATACAATTTTCGCCGTACCGTGGAGTATGTTTCCGGGGCATGCTTGCTCATCGAACGCAAGCTGTTCGAGGACTTGGGAGGGTTCGACCCGGTCTACGCGCCGGCCTATTGCGAAGACGCCGACCTTTGTTTTCGCGTTAGGGAGCGGGGATTGCGTGTCATCTACGAGCCGGCGGCGCGCGTTTCGCACCAGCTCAGCGCGACCATGCGTCGGCTGCCGAACGACTTCAAGCGGCGTCAGGCTGCGATCAACACCCAGAAGCTCGTTGAGCGTTGGCAGGGACAGATCGAGGCGGACAACCGTGTTTCCGCGATCGCAATCTACCTGCCTCAGTTCCACCAGATCCCCGAAAATGATCTGTGGTGGGGTTCAGGCTTCACGGAATGGAAGAGCGTTGCAAAGGCGAGACCGAATTACATCGGGCATGACCAGCCGCGGCAACCGGCTGACCTTGGCTATTACGATCTCGCCAATCCCGAGACTTTCGCAAAACAGATCGCGCTCGCGCGGCGATATGGAATTCGTGCTTTTTCATTCTACTACTATTGGTTCGATAATGGGCGGCGAATTCTCGAACGCCCGCTCGAGACCTATTTGGCGGAGAAGCACCTCGATTTCCCATTCTGTCTTTCCTGGGCGAACGAGAACTGGACGCGGCGTTGGGACGGTGCCGACAAGGATATCCTGCTTCAACAGAGCTACACCGAAGAGGATAGCCTTGCCCTCATCCACGATGTGGCGAGGTACTTTGCCGACCCTCGCTACTTGCGGATCGACGGTCGCCCGCTGTTCTCGGTTTATCGCTGGGCGCTGCTGCCCGATCCCAAGGCGACCGCTCGCCTCTGGCGGGACGAGTGTCGTCGCATGGGGATCGGCGAGATCTACCTTACGGCGGTGGAGTCGTTCGATTACGCGACCAGGCTCAGTCATCCAATGGATATAGGCTGTGATGCGATGATCGGCTTTCCGCCCCACGACTTGGGCTCGCCGTCACAGGTTCCCGTGCAGGTCACGAATTTGGAATTCCGCGGGTTTGTCGACAGCTACTTGGAGCTTGCCCTGAGGTCGGCGACGCGCCCCGGCAAGCCGTTCACTCGCTTCCCGGGTGTCGCGTCGCAATGGGACAACACGCCGCGGCGGCAGAACGACAGCTATATTCTGAGCGGTTCCGATCCGGGCGTCTTCAAGGCCTGGCTTGAGCAATCCTTCGACATGGTGCGCAGGCTGAACGGGCCGGGCGAGCGATTCGTATTCATCAACGCCTGGAACGAATGGGGCGAAGGCGCGTATCTCGAGCCGGATACGCGCTACGGTCATGCCTATCTGACGGCGGTGAAACACGCGCTTGAGGCCCCCAATGCACGTCGATTGTCATGACCAAGGTCACTGACGCGCGCACCGAGGTGACGCTGGTGGGTCACTGCTATGCGTCGATCGGCATGTCGGAACACGTGCGCGAGGTTTATCGTGCCTTGCGCAAGGCGGGCGCCGAAGCACGCATCTATGACGTCTATGGGCAGAACGAGCCGACGCCGAGCCAGAGAAAGGAATTTGGCGACACACTGACACAGACGTTGGCGCCGGGTCTGCGTATTTTCCACCTTAATGGCGATGAAATCGACCTTGCCTGCCGCACCATCGAGGCGCGTGAGCCGGGAAGTTTCGCGCGGGGTTACAACGTCATCTATCCAGCCTGGGAGCTTCCGATCTATCCCGACGTATGGGCACGGGAGCTCAAGCGGTTCGACGAGGTTTGGGCGCCATCCGAATTCATCCGCAAATCCGTCGCCGCAGCAGTCAACATTCCGGTTCTGCACATGCCGCTCGCCTCGGAGCCGCGCGTTACGCGCGATTTCACGCGGCGCCACTTCGGCATTCCGGAAGACCGCTTCGTCGTGCTTTTTCTGTGGGATGCGCTCTCCTATGTGGCGCGGAAGAACCCGGATGCGGTCATCGAGGTCTTCAAGCGAGTCATCGCGGAGCGTCCGCTCGCGCCGATCCATCTCGTCTTGAAGGTCAATAATGCCGCCCGAGATGCCGCCGCGTGGCGAAGACTGCAGATTGAGGTCGAGAGTTTTACGGACCGCGTATCGTTCGTTGAGCGCACGCTAAGCGACGATGAGGTGAAGAATTTGATCCGATGCAGCGACTGCTTCATTTCGCTGCACCGCTCGGAGGGATTTGGACGCGGCCTGGCCGAAGCGATGTATTTCGGCGTGCCTGTGATCGCGACAGGATGGTCGGGGAACATGGATTTCATGACAGCCGACACGTCGTTCCCGGTCGACTACACATTGGTGCCAGTCCGCGAGGGTGAATATCCCTATCCCTCCGGACAGCACTGGGCCGAGCCCGATCTGGATCAAGCGACGGCCTACCTGCTAGCACTTCTCGCCGATCCGGAACGAGGCAGAGCGGTCGGCCGGGCGGCGGGCATTCATATGAGAAAATGCTTTTCCCACCGGGCGCAGGGCGTTCGATATACGACGCGGATTGCGGAAATCGAGCGATCAGTGCCTTGTTCACGCGCGAAAGATAAGGGTCGCCGCCGGCGGGCGCGGCCCCTGACTGCTCCATTGACGTCATTTTCAGCCGCACGGTCCAGCGCCAAACCACGCTAGAGGTCCTGATCGTTCACGAACGGCGGTTTCTCGAGATTCGCAGCGCGCAGGGTGCGCTGGTCGTCCTGGTATTGATTGAGATGGAGGCGAACCTCTCGAGCCGGTTGCGCCCCGCGCGCGATTCGTCCACCGGCCGCCAATTCGACCGACGTTCGCTTGCGCACCACGAACTCGATCGCGCATTCGGCCGTTGGCGTCATCGTCTGGTCGAACCGCGGCAGATCATAGCGGTAGCTGGCGTCGATGACCTCGATCTTACGGATATCGGCTGCGTCGCCGAGTGTGCGCAGGAGATCGATGACGTTGATCGAGAGGTCGGACCACGAGCGCGTCTTGTAGACCGTCCAGGTCGACTTGTGATCGCGGTTGAAAGTCGATGGAAACAAGCCCTGCTCGTAGAGATCCTCTTCGGGCACGGTGACGACGAGGTGCCCTGACGGCTTGAGAATTCGGAACCAGTTGTTAAGCCCCACATTCGGATCGCGCAGGTGCTCGAGGCAGTGGCTGGCGAAGACGAAGTCGTAAGTTGCGTCGTCCACCCCCTGCATCAACTCCGCGTCGCCGTCCTGCCAGTCCCAGGTCCGCACCGACTTGATCAGCGGGAACAACTCCATATAGAGCATAAGCGGATCCGGCCTGCCGCCGATGTCGATCCCTTCGCCGACGAAGTATTTGCGGACGTAGTTCGGATCCGCCAGCCTGCGTGTGATTGACTTGCTGCATTCCTTCATGCGCTATCGAACCGATTTCATCTGCCGAAGACAAGCCCATCAGTTAAGCATTGGCCGTTCGGCACCTTCGCACGAATTGTCGCGTCCAAAAAGGCGTGGGGCGAGCGCGGCCAACGCAACCAATATCGTTGCGAACAGAACGATCAGCCATACCCACCTTACCGCAATCGCCTGGAACAGCGGCGATGCGATCCATGCGCTTGCTGCCAGCGCGATCGATGCGGGCGCTAGCAATCGCTCCGGTCCCCGATGCATGAAGGCCACGCCCCATCCTGCAATCATCATTGCCAGACAGGATTGATAGGCGAAGTGATGGACGATGTGGCAGGTCCAGGATGTGAGAATCCAGATAACCACAGACACTGCGCCGGTCGCGGCGAGGATTGTCATCACCGCGTTCTGTTCCGTGTTCCGCTCGGCATGGCGCAGGCGCGCGATCGTTCCCGCGAGCATCGGCAGCCAAAGTAAGAAGACAAGATAGTAGAACTCGTTCACCCGCAGGGTCGTTAGCGGCGCCTCGGTCCACGAAGAACCGAGCCGCTCGATGCGATTGCAGTAGGTCGTCGGTACCCCGATCACCACTCGGATGGCCTCCCACTTCGTCTTCAGAACTGCAATCCAGCCCAGCGAATTATACGTGTGTAGGGCTTCGCCGAGGACCGAAGCCTCGCGACGATCGAACCCGAACTCCCCGACTAACAAGAAGCGCAAGAGAGCGTTTCCGTTCGGCTGAAAATGCGCTTGCCAGATGAACCACGGCACCATCGTCGCGATTCCGAGGAGCGCGGAGACCGCGAGCGGCCGCGCGCCTTGTCGCAGAATCATTGGCGCGCAGACGATCAGCGCGGCGATGACGCCAAAAAAAGCGCCCCCATGCGAGAGGAGCGCGAGCGCCCCGCTCATGGCAGCGATGACCAGCAGCACGAGCGGTGAGCTGGTCGGGCTTGGCTGCCCGCGGGACGGAAGACACGCCAGCACGAGAATCATCAGCAGCCCGAAACCGCCGGCGAGTAGCTTCGGCCAGATGTAAAGGCCATTGAAGATACAAAATCCGGTGAATCCCGTTGTCACCAGGATGGCGATAATGATGTCGTCGCGCACGCGCGCCAGACGCAGCCCGATCCACGCCGCGGGAACCCAGAGCCCCATTATGGCGGCGCCGGAAGCCTGCTCGGCGATGTCGACCGCGTAGCGTAACGCCGGCTGGATCGCAGGCAGCAGCCAGCCATGAATGAATAGAAGATAGCCGGACAGAAGCGGCGGCCGGTCCGATGCGAGCCACGCCCCAAAGTTGATTTGAGACGCCGGTACGCCCGCCGCGAGACGATCCGCCAGCAAGACCGGTATTTGATTATCGGTCGACCACGTCACCGGGAAAAACGCGACGTTCGCCGCGAAGGGGCCGCCTCCGTTATCGATGGACGCGCCGAGAGCGACGACGCCGACAGCGAAGATGGCCCAGCCTGCGAAGGGCTTGGCGAGATATTGCGTTATTCTCGCCAGGCTTTCCGCGGCGAAGTAAGCCCCGTAGGCTACTTGCGCGGCGGCGGCCGCGAAGATGATCGCGGCCGCGCTGCGGCCCACCAGCGGCGAAACCGAAAATGCCCAAACCGTGGTGAGCGCGACCAATCCGGTGACGATGAGGCCGAGGGACGCGATTTCTGATTCGCCGATCTTCAGCCGCGCGCACGCGAGGGCGCCCGCGATCCACGCTGCCCCGACCGTCAAGAAAGCCAGGATAACGCCGGTCACAGGCATCAGATAGCGCACGGCTAATGTCTCTGTCGCTGACACGGACGCCGGCGTGCCGATGCCGACGAGTTCGCGCCCGTCCGAGATGGCGCCGATCCTCACTGGTCCGCCGCAAATCCCCCGCGCATCAAAGAGTACGAATGACCAGCGCTCGAACGTTGCGAGATGCGCGACGTCACTCCGGCGTCCGTTGGACACGCACTCGATAAGCACACGATTCCCGGACTCCGGATTCATGTTTCCCTGGACCGGGACGCCTATGACGGGCGGTGCCACAAAGGGGACTGTCCAGATCTCACCCCCTCGGAACCCGTTGCCCGTCCAGTTGCGCCATAGTCGCGTGTCGCTGGGTTGCGAATAGACCGGCGGCATGTCGACTGTGTAATCCGCGCCGGTTGTAAAGGCACCTGAACCCGACCAACCATCGGCTCGGACCAGCAGGATAGGATCCGTATGCAGTTCCGCAACGGCGATCCAAACGAAGATGATCGCCAGCGCAATTGCAGAAAGGATGCCGATTGAGAGGACGTTGTTCTGTTTGATCATCCTCTCACGAGCCGCCCGGGATCAGAAATAAGTGAAGGTCGCATATGAGCTGACAGCTTCATCATCTATCATGTCCCCCGATCACATCAATCGCGCGCGGGGCCGCGTTGCTTTACAGCGCTCGGACGTTGCTATATCGTAGCACTTTATCTTACCATTGAATACAAACCGAGGGCGCAATGCCAAACAGCGCAGATCTGGCGTCCCGCGATCGTCTCAACGGGATCGAGGCGACGAGAGGATTCGCCGCGTTGGCGATTGTTATTTTTCATCTGGTCTGGATTGCGCAGGTGAAGCTACCGTCCACGATAGACGTCCTCAAGTATTTTCTTGGTTTCGGCGTTCCGCTGTTCTTCGTCATCAGCGCATTCAGCCTAGGCTACGGATATCTGGGGCGATTGGATCGCGGAGAAGGCATCGTTCCATTTTACATCCGTCGACTGTTCCGCATCGGGCCGCTGTTCTACTTCATGTTGGTGGTTCAGATGCTCCTCGCGAAGTTTGTCTACGGCGTGACGTATCCGCTTAGAGACCTCCTTCTTAATCTGACCTTCCTGTTCAATTTTTCACCCCGACTGGTTGACGGAATTGTTCCGGCATCCTGGTCGATCGGAATTGAAATGATATTTTACTTTATTCTTCCTGGTTTTCTGATTCTGGCGCGACATTATGTTGGTGCTTTGATTGCGCTGATACTTTCAATCACGGCGGCTGCGGAGTGGTCAGCAAGCTCGCTTGCCGTCAAAGAACTCAACCCGTCGTTCGCGGCACACGGGTTTCTTCTCGGTATGCCATACTTTTGTTTCGGCCTACTTGCGCTTCATTTGTATCGGAGTCTTGAGCGAACAAAGCTGCCATTCGATCATCGAGTAGTCGCTTACGGAATATATTTCATTTGTCCGTTCGCGATCGCCTTTCTGATGTTCAACGGTACGGTGTTGGGAGCCTTCACAGAGCAGGGCGTGAATATCGTTCAATCGAGCCTTTGGGGATTGCCCTTCGGCCTCCTTTGCGTCGCGATTGCGCTTCACCCGATATGGATTCTCGTCAACCGCCTCACCCTGTTTTGGGGACGTGTGAGCTACAGCCTTTATCTGACACACCCCGGGATTATCTTTTTCTTTCATAGAATGGGTGTATACGAAGAGATCAACCGCGTGTGCGGGGGCGTGCCGACATTTTCGTTTTTGGTCAGCGCTACTCTCACGATCACAGTCGTGTCAGCCATATCCTGGGTGACGTTCAGCATGATTGAGGTCCCTGGCATGGCTCTGGGGCGCAGGTTGGTACAGTCGAGGCGGCGCCCCGAAGCTGTGCGCATCTCCTCCACACCTTCGCCGCAGATGAAAGCAGGGTCCGTTTCGGCGCCGATAACTGGGGCGTAGGGGATTGTTCAGAGGCAGTTGTCGAATTTTCGCGCGTGTAATGTGCTGCAGCGCCAGGGAGATGAAGTCGTGCTGGGTCAGTTTTTGAGGGCTGATGCGCCGAGTATCATCAGTACTTCGCCGGTTGAGCCTGACATCAAGGCGCACGCGCTTGAGGTGATCGAGAAAAGCTATACTATTATAAGGAATTCACTTCCCGGGTCCGTTTGCCGCGATGCGATCGCTGCTTTCCGTGACTTCGAACGGGTAAACGTTTCGATTTTTTCGGAGAACCGTGACACGAACGGTCACTGTCCTCGTATCATCAATCTCCATTGCTGATCGTTGGACATGATCCCGACGCAAGATGGCCTCTGGACCGAATATCAGGACACGGTCGTTGCTGAAGGATGCGCCAAGGGTCGCCAGGTCAAGAAGCTCTACGTTGATGCTGGCGACTCTTTGATCTGGCATCCGCGACTTCCGCATGGCCGCTCGCCGATCAAGGACCCGCGGCGAACTTGGTTTTCCGGGGTCATGCATACACGCCGTCGGCGTGCCGATCTATAATCAGAAGTTTCTTCCAATCCGAAGCAATCATTCTTTGAAAAAGCAGCCAGGAATTACCGTGAGGTGGATGGCGGTGTTGTTGCCGACTTCCATCGCGGAGTTGTATTTGGCAACCGGGCCTATATTTTGGATCAGCTCCGGTCAAATTTGAAGGCAGCATTTGTACTACAGCGATCCGGCAAAGTCATGCGTCATGCGTTGAGGTCGATGAGCGCAGCATCGTCTGCATGTTTGTCAACGAGCATGAATTCCTGCTACGCTGCCGGTCCTCCCCACCTTAAGAGGTGCACGCCGTGTGGCCTATGGAGCACGCGAAAAGTACACTGATCGAGGCTGAAGTGGTCGCTAGCCGCTCGAGCGACATCGATGCCGCGCTTAACGCTCTGCGTGCGCTCGCTTTCGACGACTTTGTCGAGGCACTGATGTTCATGCCGTCGGCCCAGTTTCCGTCTCTGGCTCGAATACTTCCGACCATGGCAGAGCCCGTCGTTCAGAGAAGCTGGACCGGTAATGATGGATATATCTTGCTAAAGGAAACGATCGCATTCGTACGCGGCGTAAACGAGGCATTTTACCGACATCTCGGCCGCTCACTCGAGAACGCGACAGTCCTTGATTTCGGATGCGGTTGGGGACGAATTCTGCGTGCAATGCTATATTATTCCAGCCCCAAGAGGCTGTTTGGCTGCGACCCGCTTGAAATCTCGCTGGAAGAATGCAGGAAGTGCAATTTGCCAGCTCAGCTCGCCTTGTCGGACTTTCTGCCGACGAGCTTGCCCTTTCAGCTTCAGTCGTTTGACCTGATCTACTGTTTTTCTGTCTTCACGCACACCTCAGAACGCGCGACGGCTGCGGCGCTCAATACACTCCGACGCTATATCAAGGACAGCGGGCTCTTGGTGATCACGATTCGTCCCATTGAATACTGGGACCTTCTCATTCCCGAGCAACAGCAGACCATCGGGGTCGAGGCCAAGCGGCAATCGCATCGTGCCAGAGGTTTTGCATTTGCTCCACACAATAGAGTCCCGATAGACGGCGATGTCACTTATGGGGATACGAGTATGACATCAGTGTTTCTGCGGCAGTTTACGGGCTGGGAGATCGTTAAGATGGATCACAACCTGCAGGATCCTTTTCAGCTGATCGTGATCATGCGTCCCCGATGAGACTCTCATCAAACGCTGCGCGTAAAAGCAGTCATCCCGATCGAGATAAGACCATATGCTTAAACTAATAGCAGCGCGAACACCTTCGAGAGCGTCCGCATCGCATTGGATTGACGGAGCTATTCTGGCGCTCGCCGCATCGATGTTTGTCTTTGGTACCGCGATGATCATATTGCGGGCAGCAGTTCTCAGCACGCCGGTCTATTCGAGTGACGAGTTCGGCCATTGGGCCAACTCGCGCTATCTCGCGGCCCATCTTGCGCCGGCGCTGTTCGATCCCTTCTTGCCCCAGCTCAACAACCATCTCTATTTCCTTGCAACCGGCTGGATCGCGCGCGCGCCCGAAGGAGCGACTGCGATGCGCACGTTGAATTATGTATTCATCGCGCTGTCCGCGGTGTCCATTTATTCGCTCGCGCGCACATTCGTGGCAATGCCGCTTGCGGCACTCGCGGCCGCTTTCGTATTTGCCTTCGGGTTCACGGCATATGGCGTCGCCGTCATGCCCGAAATGTTGTTTATGTTCATCATGACCGGATTGGCGCTCGTCATGACGCGCGCCTGGTCACCGCGCCGCCCGATCGCATCGTTCGGCGTGGGCGTGATAGTTGGCGCTCTCATGATGGTCAAGCCGCACGGCATAGCGGTTCTGCTGAGCAGCGCCGCGACCATGATTGTGGTACCAGTTGTGTTAGGTAGGCGCCTGCGCGCGGCCATGGGGGCGGCACCCGATCTTTTGGCGCTCGTGGTCGGCACGAGCATATCCATCATGCTTATCGCCAGCCTAGCGCGGGGCGCATTGGTGCTCTCTCCAGCCGCGTTCATCGGCGAGTTTTATTCGGGCGTGGCATCGAGCTCGACGCCCTTCCTCGCGACGCTGGTCGACATCGTCCGATATTTTGCGGGACACTGCGTCGTCTTGCTCCTATTCTTCAGTCCGACCGTAGTGCTTGGGGCATCGATAGTTCCTTGGCTGCTCGGCAACGGGGTCGGAGAACGCGATGCAGCGAAACTTCGGTCGTTGTTGGTGCTGACAGTCTTCACGCTCTTGTCGGCGCTTAGCGTGTTCACGATGGTGTCGATTTTCTCGCACAGCGCGGGGGGGGGCCTTGCGTTCGAGGCCAATCGCATTCACGGCCGTTATTGGGGTGCTCTCATTCCGCTGTTTGTGACGATGACAATGGCCGTTTTCTCGATTTCGTCCCGAAACCAAAACCTTCCGTCCAAGGCGGGTCGCTGGGCCGAACGCGCTGCCGGTCTTATCTGGCTCACTGTGATCCTGATCTTCGCCCTAATCACATCGTCGTCCTTCGCGATCTATCCTTGGGATTTTCCCGAGCTGTTCGCGTTCTATCGGCCGATCAATCCGAATTGGCCCTACACGGCTTGGCTGCCTTGGTCGTTTGTGCTGGCTACGGTCTTGCTGACAGCCTGCGCCGTCGCTTATTTTCTGTTGCTGCCGGGGCGTCGTCTTGGCTATGTCGCCTCGCTCGCAGCCGTCTTTGTCATAGGCAACGTCAACACGACCGGCTGGCAGATCAGCATCATGCCCGACCTTCGGCCCTTCGTGGACGCGGGTCAGGCCGTGACCCGGATCGTTGGGCGGCAAAGTGAAGGTTTGTTTGTCGCTCCGGATTATTGGGGACGAAGACCCTATGTGGCGTTCCAGCTTCCGATAACGACACACCTAGNNCGATAACGACACACGTCGCGGTGAAACCGGAAAACGCTACCCTGAGCGAAGCCGACCTGCCGCCATCGGCCACGTGGGTGCTGACGATGGGGCCCTATGCGGTGCAGTTCCCCTACAGCAAGGCCATTCCGCTTGCGACGTTGACCCTCTATCTTCGCGGGACTCAGCCCTGACGGCGAGGTCTTCCGTCGGGCGGCGCATGTGAGCGGTTGATGAACGAAAAAATTGCGGTCGTCCTGCCCTGCTATCGGTCGAAGGCGCATGTGCTGGACGTCATTTCCCGGATCGGGCCGGAAGTCTTTCTCATCATTGCGATCGATGATGCGTGTCCCGACGGCACGGGCGCGCATATCAAGGCGCTCTGCACCGATCCGCGCGTCGAAGTCGCGCGCAACGACATGAACCTCGGCGTCGGCGGTGCCGTGATCCGCGGCTATCGGATCGCGCTCGAGCGCCACGCGGACATCGTGGTCAAGATCGACAGCGACGGCCAGATGGATCCCGCGCTGCTGCCGCAGATCGTGCATCCGATCAGCGAGCGGCTCGCCGACTACACCAAGGGAAACCGCTTTTTCAACATCGAGGATGTGCGCGGCATGCCCGGGATGCGCGTGTTTGGAAACGCCGGGCTGTCGTTCCTGACCAAGCTGTCGACGGGCTACTGGAACGTCTTCGATCCCACCAACGGCTACACCGCCATCCACCGGACGGCCCTCGGGATGCTGCCGCTCGACAAGCTGGACCACCGGTTCTTCTTCGAATCGGACATGCTGTTCCGGCTCTACATCGCGAGCGCGGTGGTGGTCGATGTTCCGATGCGCGCCGTTTACGCCGACGAGCAGAGCCATTTGCTGGTGCGCAGTGTCGTCGGGCCGTTTTTTGTCAAGAACGTGCGCAATTTCTTGAAGCGCCTGTTGTATCGCTACTTCCTGCGCGACATGAATATCGGCTCGCTGGAGTTGCTGGTGGGCGGCGTCCTTTTGCTTTTCGGTTTTGTGTTCGGCGTCACTGAATGGGTGAGCGCCGCGGCGGCGGAAGTCACGGCGAGCGCGGGCACCGTAATGCTAGCCGGCTTGCCGATCCTGGTCGGCGTGCAGCTCATCCTCGGCTTCTTCGCATTCGACATCATGGCTGTTCCGAGAATTCCACTGCAAGTGATCTTGGGCGCCGGTCGACGGAACCCGGCCTAGAAACTTGCCGACACCAGAATGCCGAAAATAATCAGCGTTCCGCCCGCAACCGTACCGATTGTGAGCTTCTCGTGCAG
>PLJS01000206.1 GCA_003140315.1 Hyphomicrobiales bacterium | reverse complement strand
AAGATCGTCGAGGCCGACGAAACCTACTACGGCCGCACCAAAGTAAAGCGCCCGCTGCTGCACAAGCGCGTGGTGCCCTACACCAAGCGCGGCTGGAAAGACAAAGGCTCGGCACGTCCCATCGTTGCTCTCGTTGAGCGTGGCGGCAACGTCCGCACGTTTCATGTGGCTCACGCTGACAAGGTGACGGTCACCAAGATCATCACCGAGAACATCGCCCGCGAGTCACGGCTGCACACGGATGAAAGCCTGCTCTATCGGGGTGCGGAAGCGCACTTCGCTTCGCATGAGGCCGTGAAACACAGTGCTGGCGAGTACGTGCGCGACGACGTGCACACCAACTCAGCGGAGGGCTACTTCTCGATCTTCAAGCGCGGAATGCGGGGTATCTACCAGCATTGCGGCGAGAAGCATTTGCATCGCTACCTTGCCGAGTATGATTTTCGCTATAACCATCGGGTCAAGCTCGGGTTCAACGATACGGATCGTGCGACCATTGCCGTGAAGCAAGCGAGCGGCAAGCGTCTCACGTACCGGCAGCCTGACGGCACCGGACTTCCGAATTAAGGCTGGGCGTTTCCTTAGGTGGCGTCGGAAGTGGAAGCGGCGTGTTTAGCACGCCGTTTACGTTGCGCCTTGGGCCGCTTCGGAGTCATGCTGAACTTAGGTTGTGGACCAACAAGACGCGCACCGCGTAATGCGGCGCGCACCCTCTTCTCGGTTTCTTCCCTACTGAAATCTGGCTGCTGCTTGGGAGTCGACATTGTACACGGGTCCTGTCCCGTCATCTGTTTGGAAGGCGACACTGCGAGCGGCGCACGCACACCTTCTAGCTATCGGTGAGGTCACATACGCAGCAAGCACGCTCCAGGATTCATTCTATCAGATTTTCTTGTTGGTGATCTCGATGGAGAGGAGATTCGACGATCCTCGCTACCAGGTCTTTTCGAAGGGCATTTTTCAAGATCACGCGCTCGCTATTTGGCATTCGCTGCAATCTGATCACCACCAACGCGAAATGGCCCTAGCCGCCCTTGTCTCTCTGCCGTCTCATCTAAAGCTCCGCCGCACCATCAAGAGTCTGCAGTGGGCAAAAACGAAAGCATCCAAGCTTGCCGAATATCGCAATCTGCTAGCCCATACCCCTATCAAATTCCGATGGGACGACAGGAAATCAACGCTCGTGCCCGTTTTTAGTGGACACGGCATGCGCAAGGCTCATCAACGGAAGCTAGAGCTAGTCGGCGGACTGCAACTCTGGCGCACGATTCGTAACGACCTGCTTAACCTCAGCAACTACGTCGATGGCGTATGTGCGCAGTGCGAGCGCCTTGGTTTGGCAGATCGAGGCGTCGATCTCGTGGGGCCGTCTCGTACATGGCCCGGTAAACCGCGCTTACGATCGTTGCGGCGTCTTCATGAGATAAGCACTCGGTCATCTCCCCCGGCATCTCCCACCGCAAGGCGGCCTCGCCGGCGGCCAGCATCGAAGCGGTCGCCCTGATCTTTTTCCTATTTGTGTCACCAGCGCGCTTCACAGCGGATACCCGCTAACCATCGTTGTTTCTGGCGCAGAACACCATATGGCGTGTGTGGCGTCAAGGACATATTTAGGAATAAATTCCTTGACATGAAATAGCAACTGATCAATGCTGACTCCATCCTGCTCTCAACAAGGGACGTCTCGAGCGTCACGAGATGGAGGGCAGGTGGCGGTGGCCGCGAACCGGGGTGCAAAGACGGACACCCCGCCGCGGCGGCCCAAGCTGCACGGTCCCGGCACGCCTGCTGTGCGTCACCAGGGGCCAGTCGGACGCACGTCGTACCAACGGTGCCGACCGTCAGATGTGCTGTGGCCTCGATAGCGGTGGATAGGCGGCGGTTGCCCAAAATCGGAAAGGGACTGCGCCTGAAAAGTCCGACCACCGGGGGCCGTGCGGAGCAAGCCTAAGACATCGCGCGTGGGACGCCGGAGAACGGCGGACTTGCGGCATTCGAACTGCAGATACCTGATCATCGCGAGATGATCAGGCCCGTGGGTCCGCCAGGACCCCGGCGTCCCGCGCGCCCTTTGTTTTTCTGGGCGCAGCCGTGGATCACACCTCGGGCGCGGATGCGTCGCGGGAACGCGGGCGGCTGCTTTCTTTCTTCCCCTCCCCCCTTGTGGGGGAGGGTGGCTGAACGGACGAAGTCCGCGAAGCCGGGAGAGGGGATCTCTTCATAGGACTCGTACGAAGATGCCCCTCTCCCGCCCTCGCTGCGCTCGGGCACCTCCCCCACAAGGGGGGAGGGGAAGAAAGCCGGCTAGCCCTTGGCGTCGCACGCCCAGGCGCGGATCACGCAGTTGCGTCCGCCGAACTGGTAGCAGTTCTTGGACGCCGCGTTCTGCGCGCGCCCGAGCGTGTTGGCGGTGGCCCAGCCGTGCGGGCCGCAGACATTGGCGCCGTCGATCGCGAGCGCCGCGCAGGTGTGGTGCATGGTGGCGACCACGCGGCATCCTGTACCGCGGCACTCATGCATGGCGCGCTTCTGCGCCGATGCAATCGATGCATCGCCGAACGCATAGCCAAAGGCGCCGCACTGGCCGACCGCGAGCGCGCCGGCCGCCTTGGTTTCGGTGGCGCCAACAAGCACCGCGAGCGCAGCAAGGCACGCCAGCGTTGGCAAACGCATGGGAAGACCCCCGTGAGCAGAAACCCCGGGATCGAATGCTAAAGGCAAACGCTTAAATGGAACTAAACGAGCAACGCGCGTCAGTCCGCCATCGCGGCGCGCACCGCGATCAGGGCTTCGGGCGTATCCACGTCGGTGAGCGCGGCCGCGTCCTCTACCGGAACCTCGACGACTGCCTCGGCATAGCTGCCGATCAGATGCCGCGCCCCGATATCTCCACCGACCGCCATGAGGTCGGGAAAAAAGCGGCGCGACCACAGTACCGGATTGCCACGCTTGCCGTCGATGGTCGGGATCGCGACCAGGGCGCCACGCTCGGGCTCGAACGCCGCGATCAGCCGGTCGATCAGCGCCGCGCTCACCTGCGGCATGTCGCCGAGGCAGACGATCGCGCCGTCGGCCTCCGCCGGTACCGCCACGATCCCGGCCTTGAGCGAGGTCGAAAGCCCCTCGGCAAAATGCGGGTTATGCACGAACTTGACCGGCAACCCGGCGAGCGCGCGCTCGACGCGCTCGCGCTGGTGGCCGGTGACGACGATCACGGGTTTTGCGTGCGAGGCGATCACCTGCTCGGTCGCGATGCGCACCAGCGGGCGTCCGCCGATCTCTTCCAGCAGCTTATTCGGCCCGCCCATGCGGGTCGAGCGTCCGGCCGCGAGCACGAGGCCAGCGACCTTCTGCCCGGTCTCCGGTGCCGGCACGGCGCGTGGCTGCGGCCGCGTCACGATCTCCATCAAGAGCCCCCCGACGCCAAGCCCGGTGATGTCGGAGCGCGTGACCGGAAGGCCTGCGAGCAGCCGGGTCAGGATCCAGTCGAAGCCGTTTTCCTTCGGCGAACGCGCGCAGCCGGGCGCGCCGATCACCGCGCGGCCTCGCGCCTGCGCGACCAGCATCAGGTTGCCGGGGTCGACCGGCATGCCGAAATGCTCGATGCGCCCGCCGATCTCCTCGACCGCCGCCGGGATCACGTCGCGCCGGTCCGCGATCGCGGAGGCGCCGAACACGACGACGAGCTCGGCACCGGCCTTGAGCACCTCGTCGAGCGCCTTGGCGAGCGCCTTGATCTCATGCGGCACGCGTTTTTCCGCCACGATGGTCGCGCCCGCGGGACCGAGCCGGTCGGCGGTGACCTTCAGGGTCTTCTCGATCACCTTGTCGGCAAGGCCGGGCAGCAGCGTGGAAATGATGCCGACCTTGCGCACCTTGAAGGGTGCGATCCGAACGACCGGCTTGGCGGCGCGGGCCACCGCGATGGCCTGGTCGCGCGCCTCGCCGGCGACCGCAAACGGGATGATCTTCACCGTCGCGATCATCTTGCCGGGCACGACCGGCGCATAGGCGGCAAGCGTCGCGAAGGTGATCGAAGGGTCCACGTCGTTGAGCGCGTCGACGCCGGCCTTGTCGACGACCAGTACACCGGCGGCTTCCGCGAACAGATTGGCGCGGCCCGTGAAGGCCCGGTCCACATGCACGCCCTCGCCCGCGACGGCGGCCGCGATGTCGGCGGCCGCGACGTCCTCCGAGACGTCGCCCGGCTCCAGCCGCGCAACGATGATCTCGGATACGCGTGCGGCTTCCAGGCCGGCGATTTCGGACTTGCCGATCAGCGTGCCCTTCTTGAGCACGAGCCCGGCCTTGCGGATCGAATGCACCGCAATCGCGCCCTCGGCTTCGCGCGGCGGTACGGCACCGAACTTCATCGCTTGCCCTCCGCCGTGAGGCGCAGGCGCGACGTGATCTCGCCCATGATGGCGACCGCGATCTCGGGAGGCGACACAGCGCCGATGGCCAGACCGATCGGCGCATGGATGCGGGCGAGCTTGTCGTCGCTCGCTCCTTCTGCTTTCAGCCGCTCGACGCGCCGGCCATGAGTCTTCCGCGAGCCGAGCGCGCCGATGTAGAAGCAGTCGCGCTCGAGCGCATGCAGCAGCGCCGAATCGTCGACCTTCGGATCATGCGTGAGCGCGACGAAGGCCGTGTAGCGGTCGACGCCGAGCGGCGGCAAGGCCTTGTCGGGCCACTCGGCGATCACCTTGACGCCGGGAAACCGCTCTTCGCTCGCGAATGCCGTGCGCGGATCGACGATCGTCACGTCGTAGCCGAGCAGCGCCGCGATCGGCGCGAGCGCTTGGCTGATATGCACAGCGCCGATCACGACGAGGCGCGTCGGCGGCACATGCACGGTGAGGAACACCCTGCCCTGCGGCGTCTCCTCCATGCCGCTCTTGCCCGAGCGCAGGTGCGCTTCCAGCAATTCCTTAAGCGGATCGGCGGCGATCTTGTCGTGCGTGACGAGACGCTGCGCGCCCGAATCCTGATCGGTCACGACGACGGCCGCGCGGCGCGCCGCACGTTCGGTGTTGAGGGCTTTGAGGATGTCCAGCTTCATCGTCGTCCTACTTCATCCCACGCGCAGAAGACCTAACACCGGGTAGATGAGGATGATAAGTGTCCAATACTTGATCGGTATCCAGAGGAGTGTGTGCTTTTCGGACAGGACGAACTCCTTGCCGGTCTGCTTGTCGATCACGACGCGGTCCTCGGTCGCCGTGTTGGCGACCAGTATCGCATTTCCGGCGGCGGCGAGCACCGCAATTGCGAAGTTGGTCGGCCACTCCGGCCCATGCCAGCCTGTCACCTCGGCGGCCGTCAGGACGAAGCCTATCGACGCCACGATGATGAGCAACGTGAGACGCCCGCGACCTTCCGCAAAAATATGGATCAATCGACCTTCTCCACGAACACCCGGATGGTGCCGCCGCACGACAATCCCACTTTCCACGCCGTCTCGTCGGCGACGCCGAATTCGAGCGTCTTCGGCTTGCCGCTCTCGATCACGTCGAGCGCTTCGGTGACGACCGCACCTTCGACGCAACCGCCCGACACGCTCCCCAGGAAATTGCCCTGGTCGTCGATCACGAGGTTCGAGCCGACCGGCCGCGGCGCCGAGCCCCAGGTCTCGACCACGGTCGCGAGCGCGACCCCGCGCCCGGCCGCCTTCCAGTCTTCGGCGGCTTTCAGGATGTCGGTTTCGGTTGCGAGTGAGTCCATCGGTTTCTCCTTCGTCATCCCGGCCAAGAGATGCCGAATGACATATAATCACGCCACCTTCTTCAACCACTCCCTCGGGTCGCCATCACGTCCGCGTTGCGCCGAGAGCGAACGGCAGAGTGCGGCAATCGACTCGAGATTATGGATCGGCCGGAATTCGTCGACATGCGGCAGCATCGTGCGCACGCCGCGCGCCTTGACTTCGAAGCCATCGAACCGCAGCAGCGGATTGAGCCAAATGAGGCGCCGCGCCGAGCGATGCAGCCGGTCGATCTCAAATGCCAAACGATCGTCCGGATCGCGCTCCAGCCCGTCGGTGATGAGCAGCACGATCGCGCCCTGCGCCAGCGCGCGCCGCGCCCAGTGCTTGTTGAAATCATGCAGCGAGGTCGCGATGCGCGTGCCGCCGGACCAGTCGAGCACGCTCGCCGAGCATTGGGCGAGCGCCTCGTCCGGGTCCTTCGATTTCAGCGCGCGCGTCACATTGGTGAGCCGCGTACCGAACAGGAAGGATTGCACGCGCTTGCGCGCGTCGGTCACCGCATGGAGGAAGTGCAGGAACAACCGCGTGTACTGGCTCATCGAGCCCGAGATATCGAGCAGCGCGACGATGGGCGGCTGCCGGGTCTTGGCGCCAAGGTATTTCAGGTCGATCAGCGCGCCGCCGGCCTTCATGCTGGCGCGCAAGGTGCGCCGCATGTCGATGATGTGGCCGCGGCGGTTGGGTGCGAGGCGGCGCGTCTTGACCTCGTTGAGCGAGAGCACCAGCCGCTTGATCGCGTCCTTGGCCTGCGCGATCTCGGCCGCGCTCATCTGCGCGAAGTCCTTCTTCTGCAGCACCTCGCGGTCCGACACGGTGAGGCGCGCGTCGAGCTCGATCTCGCGCTCCTCCGGCGGCTTCTTCTTGTCCATGCCGGCGAACAGCGCCTCTTGCACGCGGGTAGCGCCCGCCTGCGGCGGCTCGGGCGCCGCAGCCGGCGCCTGCGGCGAGAGCATCGCGAGCAACTTGTCGAGGAAGGCGCGTTTCCTGAAGAAAAGCCGGAAGGCCTGGTCGAACAGTACCGAATGCTCGTGGCGTTTCACGAACACGGCATGCAGCGTCCAGTAAAAATCCTCGCGCGTGCCGACGCCCGCGGCGTTCACGGCGTGCAGCGCATCGAGCACCGCGCCGGGGCCCACCGGAATGCCGGCCGCGCGGATCGCGCGCGCGAAATAGACAATGTTCTGGGCAAGGCGGCCGTTCTCGCCACTTGCTCCGTCACCTCCCCCCTTGAGGGGGAGGTCGACGGCCGAAGGCCGTCGGGTGGGGGGTAACTTCTCGCTCACATGCGGCTCCGATGAAAGGCCGCATACCCCCCTCCCCAACCCTCCCCCTCAAGGGGGGAGGGAGCACACCGCCCGTAGGGAGAGAGTCCACGCATCACGCTACTCCGCCGCCCGCATCTGCGCGTGCACCGCGTCGAGCAGTTCCTTCGCCTTGGTACCCTCGATGCGGGCGATGTCGTCTTGATATTTCAGCAGCACACCGAGCGTGTCCGACACCGTCGCGGGATCGAGCGCCACGACATCGAGCTCGGTCAGCGCCGCCGCCCAATCGAGCGATTCAGCGACGCCCGGCGACTTGAACAGGTCCAGTCCGCGCAGTGTCTGCACGAAATGCACGACCTCGGCCGATAGCTTTTTTGAAATCCCCGGCACCTTGGCGCGCACGATCTTCAACTCGCGCTCGGCGGTCGGATAGCCGACCCAGTGATAGAGGCAGCGGCGCTTGAGCGCGTCATGGATCTCGCGCGTGCGGTTCGACGTGATGACGACGATCGGCGGGTGCGCGGCCTTCACGGTGCCCATCTCGGGGATCGTCACCTGATTGTCGGCGAGCACTTCCAGCAGGAACGCTTCGAATGCCTCGTCGGTGCGGTCAAGCTCGTCGATCAGCAGCACCGGAACGCCGGCGACGTCCGGCTCGAGCGCCTGCAGCAGCGGCCGCTTGATCAGATAGCGTTCGGCGAAAATGTCGCTGGAAAGCTGGTCGCGGTCGGTATCCCCTGCGGCTTCCGCAAGCCGGATCGCAATCATCTGTGCCGCGCTATTCCACTCATAGACCGCGGAGGAAACGTCGAGGCCCTCATAGCATTGCAGCCGGATCAGCTTTCGCCCCAGCGCCGCCGACAGCACCTTGGCGATCTCGGTCT
>PLJS01000077.1 GCA_003140315.1 Hyphomicrobiales bacterium | reverse complement strand
GTATCTCTCGATCGCTGCGAGTGCCCGGGCAGCTTATTCGCCGCCCCGACGTCGCGCATAAGCCTTCAGGAAATCGGCGACGACCGGGAGGACATGCAGCCGGCCGAATACGATCGGCGCCGTGATGAGGAGGTCGCGCCACGCCTACGGCAAGATGGAAGATCGCGGCGGCTGGGAAAGCCGCATCACGCCCGACCTTGAAGGTGTCAGCAATCTTCTGCTGTTCGGCGATGACCGGATTGCGCATCGGCAGAATGCCGAAGGTCCTGCGAGAAAACGCGACTTGCATCAGATCGAGGACGACAAAGCGTGGGACGCCGCCCCATTTGAGGCGTCGCCGAAGCGGTCGTTGATTTAGCCGCGGAGGTCGCCGCCCGGAAACCCGAGCGGCGATCCGGTGCACTCAGTGAGCCAGTGGATCAGGCCGCACCTGGAGCTTGTAGACCTTCGGCCTGTTCTCGGTGCCGCCTTCGTTGTGGAAGACGGTGCGGCTTCCGAACGTGGTCCAGAGTCCTTTGCCTTTCCAGCCGGCGTTCGGATCGTCGATGCGGCCGTCGACGTTCTTGGTGAAGAAGCCGAGCGGATAGGGGACGCGGATGTCGACCATCTTTCCGTCGACGACCGCGAGCAGGGACTCGCCGCCATTGGTCGAGGCGACCGGCACGTCCTTGCCGAGGCCGAGCGTATTGAAGCGGTCGACCCACAGATAATAGGCGTGATTGGCGCTTCCCTTCTCGTCCACGCCTTTGAACTGCGGTCCTGGCATCCGGTACACGGTCCAGCCTTCCGGACAGATCTTGCCGGTCGCGGCTTCCGGCCCGTTCAGCGGGCCCTTGCACTTGCGCCGATCGAAGCTTGCCATGTGACCGCTCGCAAGCGCGGTCCACACCACGCCGTCACTCGTGAGGTCGAGACCACGCGAACCCCAGGTGCCTTCGGGCGGCAAATAGATTTCCGTCAACGCGGTGTTCACCGGATCGGACCCCGGCACGATACGGATGATGTAACCTGGCTGATCGACGCGCGAGAAGCCAACATCCATCGCCTGGCCCCAGATCGAGTCATCCACCGGGCTCGGCTGCACGCTGTAGAGCGCCGCCATGATCTGTTTGTCCTTGGTGGGATCGAGCGGATCTTTCGGCCCGACATAGGCGTCGCGCCGGCCGTTCCCGTTCGTGTCGATGATCATCGGCGTCCAGCCCTGCGACCTCGCCTCGTCGCCGGTCTCCTCGAATTTCGCGACATCGAGCCAGCCGACCACGCCGCTATAAGGCTGACCCTGGCTGGTCCAGAGCGTGTTGTTCTTGTCGTGGCCGAAATACAGGTGATGCGTCGGGAAGCAGGTGGAGATCAGCGTCCACTTCTCGGTCTTGGGATCATAGAAGGACAGGTGCCGCGGGGACTCCTTCTGCGGCGCGACTTTAGCGGACGGAAGATCGGAGCCTGCCTTGCAGTAGTCCGGGTTCTCGTGCTGACGGATGCGCGCCGTGAACCAGATGCGGCCCTTTTCGTCCATCATCGGATTGTGAATGCTGGTGTGGCCGTCCCAGATGGCTTCGTCGCCCCAGTAGGCCGACGGTCCGTGTGGCAGATCGCTTGATGAGGGCGTCTTCGGATCGCGGAACGGATGCGTGATGAAGCCGACCTGATGGTTGACGGGATCGAGCCACGGAACGCGGTCCGTGCTCTCCTCGGGTGAGCCGTAGATCTTGCCGTAGGCGTTGACGGTTGGATTGCGTTTGTCCGTCGACACCGCGTCATGCATGTAATATTTCGGTGTCGACCAGTCCCACATCGTGATGACGACGTTGCGCTCGACACCCTGCGGGCGCTGCGGCTGCGTTGCCGGCACTTCGCCTGCGGCGATGCGATCGGTCCAGTTCGCGAAAATCGAGTAGGCCTTATCGGGACCAAGACGCCCGAGGCTCAGCGCCATGTTGCTCATGGCTTGTCCGGCCTGCGTGCGCAGTGCCCAGGCCTCGGCGGAATCCTTTGCTTGCTTCTTGAAGAAGTCCGGAATGACGCGCACGCCCCTGGAGCCCAGGGCGTGGCACGACTGACACGAGTTCTTCATCGTATCGAGCCAGTAGTATTGCGCCTTCATGACCTCCGGTATGTGGTTTCCCTTGTCGCCGGTGCCTGGGAAATCGCTCACTGCCGGCACGTTAATCATCGCGTACCAGTACATGCCGGGATAATATTCGGCCGCTGCCGCCGGGCTCGGCGCCGTAACAGCCTTGAGATCGAGCGTCTTGCCCGGCTCCGTATCGACCTTCGCGGAATCGACCAGTCCGTAGCCGCGCACCCACACCTTGTACTTGGCCTTCGGCAATTCAGGGATGACATAACGGCCCTGGTCGTCCGTGACGACGACCTTGGCGAACTTGGTCGGAAGATCGGTCGTCTCGGCGATCACCCAGACGCCCGCTTCGGGGCCATTCGATCCGGTGACAACGCCGCCGAGATCGTTCGCGCCGATACTGACCTGCGCGCGCGCAAGCGGTGGCGCAACGAAGAGAAACGCCGCGGCCGCGAGAGCCGCCAAGCTGACACGGTAGTCCTTGGATCGCATGGGTCGCTCCCTGGGTGGTCTTGTTGATTAGAACGATCCTAACCTGAAATTCTTCGTGCGCTTTGCCGACGCAATAAGGCTTATGGCGGTCATTTGGATACGGCGTTACGTCAATGAGTTGGCCGTCCGGCGCGGACCATACCGCGTGATGGGTGACATACAAGTACAAAGGGAGGCCCGACAGCTTCTCGGCGAGCCGGTGGTGAAAAGTCCATCCGTATTGGACGCGTCCGGCCGCCTCGCGCACCTTCCTTGCGACATTGCGGAAACAATTGGTGGGCTCCGCCTGTGGCTCGGGCTTACTCCCCCACCGCTGACACCGGAATTTCATCGTCTTGACGAGCGTCCTGTTGCCGATGCGGACGTGCGCGCAGTTTTCCGCTGTGAGCGCACTGCGCCGACCGCACGCCTTGCACTCGATGCAGAGCGCGCCTCGGTTGATCGCGATCCGTTCGAAGGGGAGATCGGAGCCGTAGGCGGGGTGTCCATCGCGGCCAAGGTCCGGCAGAGCTGCGAGGTCTTTCGGCCCCCATCTTTTTGATTTCCGCCGCGACCGCATCCGTGACTGCGTTCGGATTGTTCTTCGGCAGCGCCATCGCCCTACTCCTTCAACTTCTGCCGGGCGGCCTTGTTGGCGTTGCTCAGCGCGTTGAATGCATCGAAGAGAGGCGCTCGCCCAGTTCGGTCCCGCCGATAATCTGGTTCGCCGCGACGCACACGCCTAGCAGCGGATTGCAGGCTCGCTCAAGGGCACGGCCAACGGCTCATCGACCGGAAGCGCATGCACCGTGAACCGGGCACCATCGCCCAACCCATCCCAGGTGACGTGCCTGCTGAGCAACATAGCGGACGGATGCGCGGCGTCGCCGGAGAGGTGTCCGGTCACGCTTGAAGCGCCGCCTGCGAGGTCCGCATGGGGTCCGCAGCAGTCGGACGCCGGCGAGGAGATTGCAGTTGATTGACCCTAACCATTTGAAATTGCTGGCGCGCCCTGAGAGATTCGAACTCCCGACCCTCAGATTCGAAGTCTGATGCTCTA
>PLJS01000283.1:2058-16166 GCA_003140315.1 Hyphomicrobiales bacterium | reverse complement strand
CAGTTCGGGTTCATCCTGAACCCCAATAAATCGCATCGGGAGGAGACCATGGCGGGCATTGATCGTCGCAAATTTCTATCGTCTGGTGCCGGCGGGCTTGCTGGCATTCTGGCGAGCGGCCGGGCTCCGGCCTTCGCGCAGACCACGACGCTGCACTGGCTGCGGCTGGGCGATTTCGTTCCCGCCTCCGACACGTTGCTGCGCCGCGAACTGTTGCCGGAAGCCGAAAAGGCGCTCGGGTTCAAGATCACACTGGAAACCATCAACGGCAACGATCTGCAGGC
This sequence comes from Hyphomicrobiales bacterium, assembly GCA_003140315.1. Lineage (GTDB taxonomy): Bacteria > Pseudomonadota > Alphaproteobacteria > Rhizobiales > Xanthobacteraceae > PALSA-894. The sequence continues at coordinate 15,882 of PLJS01000283.1, read as the reverse complement.
GCGCATCACGTCGTCGATCCAGTCCGGCAGCGGCGCCGACCTAATCCACGCGATGCACAACTGGCCGCAGCTCTATGCCGAGAGCCTGGTGGACGTGAGCGATGTCGCTGAGGAGATCGCGAAGGAACAGGGCGGCTTCTACGACATTTTCGCGGCAATCGCGAAAGGCGATAAGGGCTGGCTCGCCGTGCCATGGGCCGCGCTCGGCATTCTGCTGTGCTACCGCAAATCCTGGTTCGACGAGATCGGCTTCACGAAATTCCCCGATACCTGGGAGAGCTATCGGGCCGCCGGCCAGCTGCTCAAAGCGAAGGGCCGCCCGATCGGGCAAACGCTCGGACACGCCTACAACGACGCACCCGCCTTTACCTATCCCTATCTGTGGTCGTTCGGCGGCAAGGAGGTCGAGACAGACGGCAAGACGGTCGCGCTCAACAGCAAGGCGACCTTAGAGTCGGTCAAGTTCATGGCCGGCTTCTGGAAGGATGCCCACGACGAGGGTGGACTCGCCTGGGACGACAGCAATAACAATCGCGCATTTCTTGGCGGCACAATCTGCTCGACCAGCAACGCGGCCTCGATTTACATCGAGGCGCTGCGCAAACCCGAGCAGTATCTGACGGAAAAGGGCACGCCGCTCAAGGACGACATCTTGCACGCGCCCTATCCGAAGGGCCCTGGAGGCGCGGCGCCGCTGCATCCGCCGCAGACCCACATGCTGATGGGCTATTCGAAGAACCAGAAGGCCGCCAAGGACTTTCTGCGCTGGGCGAGCTCACGGAAGGTTTTCGAGAAATGGTTCGTGTCGCAAAAGGGTTTTTCAATTCCGGCCGCGCGCGAATGGTCGAAGCATGCGCTGTGGAGCGAGGATCCGATCATGGCGCCGTTTCGCGACGTGATCCTGACCGCGCGCGCCCCCGGCTGGCCCGGTCCGTCGAGCCGCAAGGCCGCCGAGGTTGTGTCCAAATACATCATCACCGACATGTACGCCAAGGCTGTGCAAGGCATGCCGGCCGAGGATGCCGTGAAGTGGGCGCATGCCGAGCTGGTGAAGGTCTACTCGTGACGTCGCGCGACGTCGTGGGAGTATTTGATGGCGCTCACGGTTCGTAAGTGCGGTTTCCAACGGGCTCCTTTGCTACGTCACTGCCCCATCAACCGGCGCTCGAACTCAAGACAAAAATCGTTCTGCGGTTCGTAACTGGTCGCCGTAAGACTCCGACGGCGAGGTCACGCGCTCGCGTCGCATCGTCTTCATGGAGGTAGGCATGACCGGACGCCTTGAGGGCAAAGTTGCCATCATAACCGGAGGCGCCGGCGGAATAGGTGTCGCCACCACGATTCTGTTTTGCGAACAAGGCTGCCGTGTGGTGCTCGTCGACAGCGATGCCGAGGCGATGCAGGCCGCGGTATCAAACATTCGTGGCGCCGTTCCGACGGCCCAAGTCGTGCCAATAGTCGCCGATGTCGGCCGGGAAGAGACCGCGACGCATGTGGTGGCCGAAACAAAGAAGGCGTTCCGCGCGCTCGACGTGCTGGTCAACCTTGCCGGCATACGCGCCTACGAGCCTTTGGCGGACGCAAAACGCGATACATGGGACATGCTGATCAAAGTCAATCTTCTCAGCTACGCCTATTTAATCCGCGACTCCCTCGATCAACTCCGCTCCTCGGGACGAGGGAGCATCATCAATGTCGCCTCCACGCATGCCGTCAATCCGCGGGCGGGAATGGGACAGTACGACGTCACGAAAGCCGGCATCATTTCGCTGACGAAGACGCTTGCCTTTGAGGAGGCGACGCACGGTATCCGCGTGAACGCGGTTTGCCCCGGCGGTACACTGACGCCGTTTCACCTTCGACGGGCAAAATCTGCAGGACAGACTCGCGAAGACCTCGAACGGGGCGGCGCAAAAATGTGCCTGCTCGGCCGATGGGCAGACGCGCGGGAAGTAGCCTATCCGATTCTGTGGCTCGCCTCTGATGAAGCGTCTTACGTAACCGGTTCGGTACTTATGGTGGACGGCGGCCAGTTCACGAACTGAGACAATGGTCGCGTACCAAGCTGGTAGCACTTGATTTCCTGTTGCGACGGGCGACAATGACGCTGCGCCAGCATTTGCGGTATCGGCCCGTTCTACAAGACAGGGAAAACCTGCTCGGCGACGGCAATACCCATTGCTGCGTGGGAGGGGACCGGCATGGCGGTGGTAATCATGAGCGCTGGCTGCAGCGCGCCCACACGACCCAGACCGCCGATGGCATCGCCATCACGACAGGAAACGATGTCGTCGCGCGGCTGCTCTGTGGAGGACTCACGTTGTCTCGCGTCGAAATCGCCGATGCGACGCCGAAAGAGCGGGAACATCAACAAATAATCGTCGAGACATCCGGTTGCGCACGCGAGCACGTCCGCATTCGTTGATCCACGGAGGCGCGAATAGACTGAAATGACTCCAAGCCGGCGTAAGACCGGCCGAAGGGCATCAGATCAGACACACCAGGGAGGAATGCATGACGACAGTTACTCGACGTAACGTCCTCAAGAGCGGTACCGCGCTTGTTGGCGGTATGGCCGGTATTTTGGCCACTGGCCGCGCGCCCGCTTTTGCGCAGGGCACGACCGTACATTGGCTGCGGTGGAATGACTTCGTGCCGGCTTCCGATCAGCTCCTGCGCAAGGAGCTGCTGCCGGCTGCCGAGAAAGCGCTCGGGATCAAGATCAATCTCGAGACGGTGAACGGCAACGACCTGCAGCCCCGCGTGACCGCGTCCGTTCAATCGGGAAGTGGTCCTGATCTCATTATGATCTTCAACAACCAGTCAGCCCTCTACGCGGAGAGCGTGGTCGACCTTAGCGATCTCGCCGAGGACATTTCGAGCAAGGAAGGCGGGCTCTACAAGTACTCGCGCGCTGTTACCAGCGACGGCAAGAAATTCAACGCGATGCCGTGGGCTATCGTCGGTGCCATGAACGCGTACCGAAAGTCCTGGTTCGAAGAGGTCGGGGTCACGAAATTTCCCGAGACGTGGGACGCCTATTACAACGCTGGCAAGAAGTTGAAGGCAAAGGGCCATCCGCTCGGCCAGGCTGTCAGCCATTCGTTCGGCGATCCGCCGACGTTCGTCTATCCGCTGCTGTGGTCGTACGGCGGCAAGGAGGTGGAAGCCGACGGGAAGACGGTGGCGATCAATAGCAAGAACACGATCGACTCCGTCAAGTTCATGACGGCCTTCTACAAGGATACCTGCGACGAGGGTGGCTTGGCGTGGGACGACACCAGCAACAACCGCGCATTCCTATCGCAGACCATCTCGTCCACGCTCAATGGCGCGTCGATCTACATCGAGGCGCTGCGCAATCCGGACAAGTACATCACTGAGAAGGGCGTAGCGCTAAAGACCGATATCCTGCATGCGCCTCTGCCCAAAGGACCACAGGGGCAGTTCGGCCTGCATACGTTCTTCTCGCACATGCTGATGAGCTACTCGAAGAACCAGAAGGCGGCGAAGGACTTCCTGAGGTGGGCACATACTCCCGCAAACTACGAGAAGTGGTTCATCTCACAGAAGGGCTTCGCCACGCCGCCGACGGCGCAGTGGGAAAGCCACAAGCTGTGGAGCGAGGATCCGGTGATGGACCCCTTCAAGGTCGCAGGAAAGCTCGGCCAAGCCCCCGGCTTCGCCGGCCCCGCAGGCAAGCAGGCGGCCGAGGCGCTGACCAAGTACATCGTCGTCGATATGTACGCGAAGGCAATCCAAGGCGCGTCGCCGGAGGATGCCGTGAAGTGGGCGGAAAGCGAGCTCAAGAAGATTTACTCTTGAACGCACGCGCACATCGGGTTCACGCGGTTGCGAGTTGGCAGCCGCATGCGCCGAGCGTATCGAGCTTGAGTGGTCGCGCCGTCTCCGCCGGGCGACGGTGCGATCGGGGTGGCGGAATACGCCGTCACCCGCCAGGTGCCGGGACGATATCGATGCTTCGCATGTTGCGCCTGCTGGCGCGCAGATCAAGGTGAAGCGAAATGGCGATTGCAGAAACCCGAGTTTACATGCCGCAGGCGCCGCGGCCCAGGCTGCGGTTGCTCGAGGACGAGCGTTGGCTCGCGCTCGTGCTTCTGGTGCCGACGATGGTGCTGCTCGGCATGTTCATCGCCTACCCGTTCGTGCGCGGCATCCTGCTGTCGGTGACCAATTCGCGCGTGGGTGTGCCCGGCGAGTTCGTTGGCCTCGCCAACTTCTACAAGATCTTCAATGACGGAATCTTCCGCACATCCGTCTACAACACATTCGTCTATACGGGCGTGACCACGGTCTTCAAACTGTCGCTGGGGCTGTGGCTGGCCATGCTGCTCAACCGCAATTTCCGCGGCAAGGCTTTTACCCGCGCCTTCATTCTTCTGCCCTTCATCATTCCGACGGTGCTCTCCACCTTCGCCTGGAAGTGGATGTTCGATCCGACGTTCAGCGTCCTCAATTGGCTTCTCTATCATTTCGGCTTGATCACCGGCCGGATCAACTGGCTGGGCGATCCAGACCTCGCCATGATCTCGATCATCATCGTCAACATCTGGCGCGGGGTGCCGTTCTTTGCCATCAGCCTGCTTGCCGGCCTGCAGACCATCAGCCCCGAACTCAACGAAGCTGCCGCCATCGACGGCGCTAGACCGTGGCAGCGCTTTTGGCACATCACCTGGCCGCTGCTGCTGCCCGTGACCATGGTCGTGGTTCTGTTCTCGGTGATCCAAACGTTCGCCGACTTCCAGATCGTCTATGTGATGACTGGCGGCGGACCGGCTAACGCAACGCACCTGTTCGCCACCTACGCCTACCAGATCGGTATCGGCACCGGCCTCCTGAGCGAGGGTGCCGCCATCTCTCTGGCGATGTTTCCGATCCTGTTCCTGGTCGTCATCATCCAGCTTCTCTACATCCGCCGCGTAGAGGTCCGCTGAGCCATGATCGAAGGTGCCATTTGGAGAAAGTGGGTGTTCTTTTACGCGCCCATGGGACTGTTCCTGCTTTTCCTGCTGTTCCCGTTCTATTGGATGGTGATCACATCGGTGCGTCCGGATGGCGAACTGTACCGGCCCTGGAACGCGATCAACTACAACCCGTTCTGGACCTGGAAACCGACCCTCGATCACGTCAGATACTTATTCGAGGAGACGCTGTTCGCGTCGTGGCTCTGGAACACGATGTTCATCGCGTTGATGTCCACCGCCATCTCGCTCGTGTGCGGCGTGTTCGCCGGCTATGCGCTGTCGCGGCTAAACTTTCCATTTGCCGGGAGCCTGGGCACCGGCATCTTCATCACTTACCTGGTGCCGCAGACGCTCCTGTTCATTCCGCTGGCCGAGATCGTCCGCAACTATCGGCTGGGTGACACGCCGTGGTCGCTGATCCTGACCTATCCGACCTTTCTCATTCCGTTCTGCACCTGGCTGATGATGGGCTATTTCAAGGCGGTGCCCAAGGAGCTCGAGGAATGCGCGCGCATCGACGGCGCTTCGCGCTGGCAGGCGATGCTCTACATCATCATCCCGGTGGCGATCCCGGGCATCCTCTCGGCCGGCATCTTCGCCTTCACACTTTCGTGGAACGAGTTCATCTATGCGCTCGTGTTCTTGTCCTCGCCGGAGCAGAAGACAGTTCCGGTCGGTGTCACTTCGGAGCTGATCCGCGGCGACGTGTTCTTCTGGGGACCGCTAATGGCTGGCGCGCTCCTGGGGTCAATACCGGTCGCTATCGCCTATTCGTTCTTTGTCGAGCACTACGTCGCGGGATTGACTGGATCGGTGAAGGGCTGACAGGGCATGGAATTGAAAAGCGCGTACGCAAGGTGCGCCTAGGCGGTTGGGAGGCAAGTAGGAGCGTATGGGACAGGTCGTCCTCAAGGGGATCAACAAGTTCTACGACAGCGTGCACGCTGTCGTGGACGTCAATCTGCAGATCCGCGACAAAGAGTTCGTGGTTTTCGTCGGACCGTCGGGCTGCGGCAAGACGACGACACTCAGGATGATCGCCGGGCTCGAAGCGATCAGCTCCGGCGACATCTCCATCGACGGCAACGTGGTCAATGACCTGGCGCCCATGGATCGCGACATCGCCATGGTGTTCCAGAACTACGCGCTCTACCCGCACATGAGCGTGTACGACAACATGGCGTTCGGCCTGAAGATGCGCAAATTCGAAAAGGCCGAGATTGACAAGCGCGTACGGGAGGCGGCGGACATCCTCGGCATCGGCGACTATCTCAAGCGCAAGCCGCGCCAGCTCTCCGGCGGCCAGCGCCAGCGTGTCGCCTTGGGCCGCGCCATTGTGCGTCATCCGCGCGTGTTCCTGTTCGACGAGCCGCTCTCCAACCTCGACGCCAAGCTGCGTGTGCAGATGCGCGTCGAGCTCAAGAAGCTGCATCTGCGCCTCGGCACCACCGCCATCTACGTCACCCACGATCAGGTCGAGGCCATGACGTTGGGCGATCGCGTCGTCGTGATGAAGGACGGCCTGGTCCAGCAGGTGGGGGAACCGCTCGAGCTCTACAATCAGCCCGCCAACAAGTTCGTTGCCGGGTTCATCGGCTCCCCGGCGATGAATTTCGCCAACGTTACGGTGACCGAGGCGAACGGATCGCTGCTCGCGGAGAACTCCGGCCTGCGTATCAAGCTGCCGGACGAGACCGCGCAGCGTCTGCGCGGCCATGTCGGCCGCGAGGTGACGCTCGGCGTGCGCCCGGAGGACCTCACCGTGGCGGGTGCCGCCGATGCCGACCGCCCGTGCTTTGACGCGGTGATCGAGGTCGTCGAGCAGCTCGGCTCGGAAATCTTGCTCGACATGAAGGTCGGCGATGGCGTTATGGTCGCGAGCATCGAGCCGACCGTGCGGGTAAAGGTGCGCGACAAGCTGCGCCTCGCTATGCGCCCTTCGAGGCTTCACGTTTTCGACGCGAAGACTGAGACGGCAATCTAGCGCCGTATCCTCTGGCTGGGTAATGCAATCGATCCGTGGAACATGGAACGAGAGCGAGGACGCCGCCGCCCTCGTCGACGCCCACCACCATATCTGGGATCTGACTCGGAACTATTATCCTTGGCTGACGGATCAACCCGAGAAGCATTTCTTCCTTGGGGACTACAGCGCACTCCGGCGCAACTACCTCCCCACTGACTATCTACGCGACTCCCAACACCACAATGTGCTCATGACCGTGCACTGCGAGGCGGAATGGGATCGAGCGGATCAGGTGGGCGAGACACGGTGGGTTTCAGAAATGAACGCCCTCTACGGCTTTCCCAATGCGATCGTCGCGCATGCTTGGTTTCATACGCCTGGAGCAGACGAGATTTTGGCGCAACAAGCCGCGTTTCCATTGGTGAGGGGAATTCGCTCCAAACCGGTGACTTCTCGGTCACCAGGTTCCATGACGCCCGGCGCGCCCGGCACAATGCAGGACGAGAACTGGCTGCGCGGCTTCGCCAACCTCCAGAAACATAACCTTTCTTGGGATTTGCGTGTGCCTTATTGGCATTTGGCCGAAGCGGCGGAGGTCGCGAGGTCCTTTCCACGCACGCCGATCGTTCTCAACCACACGGGTTTCCCCTGGGATCGTTCCCTGGAGGGACTTGCCGCTTGGCAAAGAGCGATGGAAATCCTGGCTCGTGAACCGAATGTTCATTTGAAGGTTTCCGAATTCGGTCTGAGAGATGAGCAGTGGGACTACGAGTCGAACCGCCGTGTTGTGCTCGAAGCGATCTCCATCTTCGGTATCGAGCGGTGTATGTTCGCCATGAATTTTCCGGTCGCTGGACTCCGCGTCGGCTATGATGAACTCGTGACTGCAGTGAGCCGCATGCTCAGCGGTTTCACGGAAAACAACCGGGAACGGTTTTTCATCACGAACGCCGTGGATTTTTATCGCCTGCACGCCTAGACGACCGAAAGCGGCGAGAGGACGTCGGCGCCACTGGAACCCTTCGCACGAACGAGCCGATCACAAAGCACTACCCGGCGGGTAAAGCGTCACCACCGCAGCCGCGTCGAGTTCGCTTTTTCCCGACGCCACCAAGAGCCGGTACAAGGTCAGCGCCTGGGATGCCATTGGCATCGCCAAATGGCCAGCGGCGGCGGCCGCTTGCAACAATTCCAGGTCCTTAAGCACCTGACGCACAAATCCCCGGGGCGCAAAATCTTCCGCAAGCATTTGGGGAAACACTGGCCCCAGCATGTTCGAGCCGGCGAAGCCGGCCTTGAGCGCCTGCGGTATCTTCGCCGCGTCAACGCCATAGCACTGCGCCAGTCGTAACGCCTCGGCGAGCACGCAATAATTCGTCAGAACGATTGTTTGATTGACGAGCTTGGTCGTCTGCCCGGTACCGACGGGGCCCATATGCGTCATGCTGCCGAGATCACGCATGATGGGTGTGATTCGCGTGATTGCGGCGCCGGCCCCGCCCGCCATAATGGCAAGCGTCCCGGCCTTGGCAGCGCCCGGACCGCCGGAGACCGGCGCATCGACGAACATCATTCCGCGCTGTTCGAGCGACGTGGCGATCCGTTTGGTCGCTTCCAATTCCGTCGTCGAATGGTCGACTATGATTTTTCCAGCCGGGCTGCAGGCGGCGATCAGGCCACGCGGGCCGAGTGCAACATACTCGACGGCGGCGGTGTTGATCACGCAGACCAGAATGATAGAGGTTGCCTCGGCAACCTCGACCGCGCTGTTCGCCGGCGTAACGCCCCAAGCCACCGCGGCTTTTGTTTTGCGCTCGTCGGCGTCGAAGCCAATTACTCGATGGCCTTTCTCGATAAGTCTTTGCGTGAAGCCTTGCCCCATGAGGCCTAGTCCGACAAATCCCACCGTGGCTGCTGTCACGTTCTCTTCTCCCGGTTTGAGCGGCGCGGATAGGATCGGATGGGTGCCGGCAAATTGCTAGGCTGAACCCATCATCCATTGCGGCCGAGCGTTACGCGGCTTAGACGAGGTCAAAGATGGCGAGCGATCACGCCCATAACGCGATGGCGATCCCGATCGTCGATGCGCACCAGCATTTCTGGGACCTCGACAAGAATTACTATCCCTGGCTCTGCGATCCCGTTCCGATCCCGTTTCGGTACGGCGATTATTCCACGCTGCGGAGGAACTATCTGCCTCCCGACTATCGTCGCGACAGCGCACCCTTTCGCGTGGTGAAAACCGTGCACATGGAGGCCGCATGGGATCGCGCCGATCCGGTCGCCGAAACCCGTTGGATCGAAACAATCGCCCATGAATACGGTTTGCCGAGCGCCTACATCGGCCACGCCGAGCCGAGCCGCCGGGACATCGAGGAGGTGTTGGCCGGGCACGCCAAGAGCCCGCTTGTTCGCGGCATCCGCCATAAGCCGCGGGCGGCGAGCGACCCGTGCGATGCGGGGCGCGGCGCGCGGCTTGTTCGGCAGGAACGGCTTGATGGCGGCCCATTCGTAATCGGTGAGTTCGTAGCGCATGATTCGAGGCTCCGGTTTGAGAGCTTGAATCATGCGCCGGGCGACGCCATCAACCCACTATGACCGCCGAGGCAGATGCGGATATATGTTTTACTTCCGCTTTCGAGGGCATAGCCGACATGGTGGGGCCTGCTGCTCGGCTCGTCCCGGTCGAAAATGACCCCGAGCCGACATGCGAGCCGCGTCAGGCCGCGGCGCTGCCAAATGCCTTCGCGCCGGCCCGCAGGATTTCTGCCGAGAACTCCGGATCATTCACGGCGCGCGCGAGCACCATCGCGCCGACCATCCCGCTCATCGTGGCGAGCGCCTTCTCGCGTCGCGCGGCCGCCGAGCGGCCGGTCACAAACGTCGTGAGAACCTCGATGAAGTCCCGAAGGCCCTTGGTGAAGGTCGCACGGACCGGCGCCGGCTGGCGCACCGCCTCGGCGACGAGACAGGCGATCGCGCAGCCGCGCCCGGCGCCGTCACGATGGCGCGCCGACAGATAGGAATTCACCAGCGTTCCGAGCGGATCATCGCCCGCAGCGAGCTTGCGCCAGCCGGCCGCCTGCTCCGACAGCACCTGCGCGCACGCTTCGGCGGCGAGCTCATCCTTCGAGCCAAACTGATGATAGAAGCCGCCATGTGTCAGGCCGGCGCCCTTCATGATCTCGGCGACCGCGATGCCCTCGAATCCCTTCTCGCGGAACAGCCGGCCAGCTACCTCGACGACCCGCGCGCGATTTTCCGCCGCCTGCTCCCGGCTTACTTTCATGCGTTCTCTCCTTCGGCTCTTGACAAATTATATGATATCCATCATCAATATACAAATCATGATCGTTATCATATAACGGGCGGAGGCCTAGAGACCGAGGTCCGTCAACGAAGGGCGACGAGCAAACCGCAATGGTTTCGTCGTCCTGCGCCTCTCGAACCGACGAGGCATTTCCCCATGGCCGATTTCGATGCCCGCCCGCTTCTGATGACCGAAACTGCGTCCGTCTGGGACGTCGCATGTCCAGGCGCCTGCAAGCACAGGAGCGACGAGGAATACGTTGCCGCCACGCACCTCGTATTTCCGTACCGCGGGGTCTACGTGCACCACGTGGGTCGCGCGGTGACCGTGGCTGAAGCCAACCAGGCCGTCATCCTCAACGAGAATGAACCGTACCGGGTTAGCCACCCTTTCGAGGGTGGTGATGCCTGCCTTTCGATCGCCACCAGTACTGCGATTCTGCTCGAGTTGGCGCCTGAACACTATCTCCTGACCAAGGATCGAGCTGCGTTCAATCGCTCGCGCTTGCGGGTTGATACCCATACCCAGGCGCTCGCGGCACGGCTGCGTCACGGTCTTCGGCGCGGCTTCATGAATGCCATCGAAGCCGAGAGTCTTACTCTCGCCCTGATACGCCGGGCGTTGGGCGAACGCACATCCCACGCGCCCGGCGGCAGCTACGGGCGCCAGAAGCTGGTGGACCGCGCCAAGCTAGTGCTTGCGTCCGACCTCGGACGTCGATGGACCCTCGCCGACATCGCGGCTCTCGTCGGCGTCTCCCCCGTCTATCTCACGCAGCTGTTCCGGCAGGTCGAAGGATTGCCGCTCTATCGCTACCAGCTGCAACGGCGGCTGGCTCGAGCGCTCGACCGGCTTGGCGAGCGCGTCGACTTGACTGAGCTCGCCCTCGACCTTGGATTTTCGAGCTACAGCCACTTCAGCGATGCGTTCAAACGCAGCTACGGGCAGACGCCGCTGCAGTTTCAGCGCGACGCCCGCGCTCGCTGAAGCATTTCACCTCGCCATCAGATCGCTAAAGATCCTGGTAGAGCCGTCGATCCGAGCGAGCTTTCTTAGCGCCCGCCTTCCATAGCTTTGTGTGGAGTTTAGGCATGGGCGAATTTGCCAATCGCATTGCGACCCTTCAAGCCGCATCAGCAATGTGAGGCTCGCGCGAGGACGCGAACGGAATTGAATGGGAGTTGGACTTTGATCCCTTTTCACGTCGACCCCTCTTGGTACGAACGCTACTGGTGGCACGACTCTGCGCCCCGCAAGCCCGGCATATTCGCTTTCTTCCGTCGTATCCTTTCGCAGCAGCGCACGACCAGACGTCAAGACGTGCGCGCTGACCACCGGATCCCGCACTCACCTTCAATGAGGGTCGCCCGACCTGGCGTCGCGCCGTGAGGACGAACAGCGTAGAGGTCCCAAGGGATCGTCGCTATTTCTTCATCGCCGCAATGGTCGGCGTCGCCGCGGCCGCGCTGCTCGACGTGCGCGCAAGCCGCCAAGCCCAAGATCGCCCACCATCGGCCGATCGGCGCGTTGAGGCGATTCTCACAACTTCGGCGAGGGGGTAAGATTTGGAGCAGCATCAAACGATCGAGGTCGGTGACGCGACGCTGGAATGCACACTTCGCGGTTCGGGCGCACCAATCGTGTTGCTCGCGAATGCGGGCTGCAGCGTCGGCTATTTTGATCATCTGGCGCGCGCGCTGGCTACCGCAGGGTTCCAGACGATTTCAATTAATATGCGCGGCGTCGGAGGCAGCCTCGGCTCTCTCGATGGCACGACCTTGCACGACCTGGCCGGTGACGTTGCGGGTGTCATTGAGGCGATCGGCTGTGGTCCGGCGCACTTGGTCGGACATGCCTTCGGCAACCGGATCGCCCGCTGCCTGGCGGTCGATCGGCCGTCGCTGGTTCGCAGCGTGACGTTGCTTGCAGCAGGTGGCCTCATCGGGCCTCCGACGCCGCTCGGGACGCCCTTTCGCAATGCGACGCAGGTCAAGATGAACGGTAGCGATTGTGTCACCATGTTGGGCGCGCGCTGGCTCTCGCCAGCATCCGATCCCAAGGTACTGGAACAAGTCGAATGCTGGCCTGCGGTCCATCTCGCGCATCTCGCGACCAGCCGGAACGTACCCCTTGAAGATTGGTGGATCGGCGGGACCGCCCCCCTTCTCGTGATCCAAGGGCTCGATGATGCACCGGCTCCGCCGGGGAACGGGCATGCGCTGCGTGAGCAGTTGGGCGAGCGGGTGCGAGTGGTCGACCTGCCTCATGCCGGACACTTCATGGTGCTGGAACAGCCCGAAGCCGTAGCGGGGGCCGTGATCGAGTTTCTCGGTGTGGGCGCCGTCGGCGGTTACCCGCACTTGATATCCAGAGGAACGATCATCCCAAACGAGGGCTGGCTCGATGACTGATATCATCCTGCATCACTACGAGATCTCTCCCTATTCGGAGAAAGTTCGGATTGGTCTTGGTCTCAAGGCCCTGGCCTGGGGATCGGTGGAGATCCCCGTGATTATGCCAAAACCCGACCTGACGGCGCTGACCGGAGGCTACCGTAAGACGCCGGTGTTGCAGATCGGCGCGGACATCTATTGCGATAGCCAGTTGATCATGCGCGAACTCGAGCGCCGGCACCCCACCCCGAGCTTTTATCCCGCCGGCCGTGGCGCGGCCGACGCGCTTGCCTGGTGGGCTGAGAAGACCACGTTCAGCCCGGCTGCCGGCATCTTGTTCGCGAAGAGACCCGACACGTTGCCCGAGGGATTTCTCGAAGACCGAGCCAAATTCTCCGGCCGAAATATCGATCCCGCCGCGATGATGGCAGCAGTGCCGAACCTGCTCGATCAGTTGCGCGCGCATTTCGATTGGCTGGACCAGATGCTGACCGACGGGCGCTCATTCTTGCAGGGCTCTGCAGCTAGCCTTGCCGATCTCGCCGCCTACCATCCGGTTTGGTTCTTGCAGCAAAATTTCGGACCACGGGCGGCGCCGCTCGATGGCTTTCCAAGGCTGCTGAGCTGGGCCGAGCGGATTGCCGCAATCGGCCACGGCCGGCGGAGCCCGATGACCTCCGAACAAGCGCTCGATGTAGCCAGAAGCGCCACCTCAATCGCGAAAGCATCCGCTGACGCGAAAGATCCCATCGGGCGGAAGCCTGGCCAAGTCATCAGCGTTACTCCGGACGATACCGGACGCGATCCGGTCATCGGCGAATTGGTCGCCTCGGGCGTCCATGAGATCGTCATCCGACGCAGCGAACCCGCGATCGGCGAGGTCTGTGTGCATTTTCCACGCGCCGGCTTCGTGGTTGCGCCGGCCTAGCGCAATCCCTGTCAATCGGCGTTGGATCGGGACCCCGGATCGGCATCCAAAAGGGACCCCTTTGAGCGGCGAGTTCGGCTGGTTGCTTTCGCGCGGTCGGAGCTGGCCGGGGTTGCGGAGACGGTGCGAGCGCGGGCTTGTGCGTGATCGTCGTCGCGGCTTTTGAAGCGCCAAGAGTCGTTGCCGGTCTCGACGATATCGCAGTGGTGGGTCAGGCGATCGAGTAGCGCCGTCGTCATCTT
>PLJS01000283.1:0-1984 GCA_003140315.1 Hyphomicrobiales bacterium | reverse complement strand
GTCTCGGTCTCGAGCCGGTTGACGAGATCGACCACGTTGTAGAACCGGCCGCGGGCACCGTCGCGGATGCAGCTTCTGGCAATGGCGATGGCAAGGTGCGTCTTGCCGGTGCCGGTCCCGCCGACCAGCACGGCATTGCGCTCACTCGCGATGAAGCCGCCGCCGGCGAGGTCGTTGACCAGCGTCTGGTTGATCGGCGTGCCCTCGAACTGGAAGACATCGAGGTCTTTGGCGAGCGGCAACTTGGCGATGGTGAGCTGGTACTTGATCGAGCGCGCCTGCTTTTCGCTGATCTCGGCATTGAGCAGATCGCCGACGATGCGCTGAGGTTCATGCTGGCGTTTGACGGCGGTGGCCATGATCTCGTCGAANNTCATGCCATAGAGCTTGAGTTCGACCATGAGGTCGAAGAGCTGAGTTCGTTCCATCAGACGGTTCTCCTGAGGTTGTCGTAACGGGCACAATCGGCGACGGGTGCGTGGCGCAGCGTCAGCGCGGCCGGCGTAAGGATCGTGGCGGGCGGACCGGGATCGCGCTGGCGAGCGAGGATGTTGAGGACGACGTCGGCGGAGTGGACGCCATGAGCGATCGCCTCTGCGCAGGCGACTTCGACCGCCGGCAATCCGTCCGTGAGTACCGCGGTGAGGATGTCGACCATCTGCCGATTGCCGTCGGCGGCGCCGGCGAGCTTACGCCGCACACGCTCCATCGCGGCCGGTAGGACCCAGTCCTTGAAGGGAGCGCCATTGCGCAAGGCGCCGGGCTTGCGAGCGAGAACGGGCACGTAATGCCAGGGGTCGAACACCGTATCGCCGCGGCCGAACGAGCGAGGATGTTCGGCAACGATCCGGCCGTCCTGGCGGATCACGATGCGGTCGGCATAGGCATGAACCTCGACCGGTCGCCCGATCGCACTGGCAGCAACCGAGTACTTGTTGTTGTCGAAGCGCACCAGGCAGGTCTTCGAGACCGATGCCGGTACGGCGTGGAATCCATCGAACCGGCCGGCGTAGGGAATGAGCTTTGGTCGTTCCGCTTCGAACACCTCCCAGATTGTGCGGTCTGTGAACTCCGGATGGCGATGTGCCTTGGCGTGCGCAATGCATTTATCGAGCAGCCAAGCGTTCAGCTCGTCATAGTTTTTGAACCGCAGCCGGGGCGTGAAGAAGCGTTCCCGGACCAGCCCGACCTGGTTCTCGACCTGACCCTTCTCCCAGCCCGAGGCCGGCGTGCAGGCGACCGGGTCAACGAGGTAATGGCTGCACATCTGCAGGAATCGGCGATTGTAGAGACGATCCTTGCCGACGAGGATGGTCGCCACCGCCGTCTTCATGTTGTCGTAGATGCCGCGCTGGCATGCGCCCTTGAACAGAACGAAGGCTCGGTCGTGAGCGTCGAACACCATCTCCTGCGTCTCGCGGGGATAGGCGCGTACGAACATCATCCGGCTGTGGCAGAGCCGGACATGGGCGACCTTCACGATCACCGTCACCCCACTCAGCAGGACGACCTCATGGCTCCAATCGAACTGGTAGGCCTCTCCCGGCGCAAAGCTCAAGGGCACATAGGCTGCGGCCGTCGTGGCGCCGCGCTCCTTGCTCCACCGTCTGGCGTAGCGACGCACAGCATCGTAGCCGCCGTCATAGCCGCAGCCGCGAAGTTCCTCGAATAGCCGGATCAGTGTCAGGCGTTCCCGCGGCGCCTTGCCTTCATTCGCCACCAGCAACTGATCGAGCTTGTCGCTCCAAGGCCCAATCTTCGGAAGCGGCTGCGCTTCTCGCTCGTAGCGAAACTCAGTCGCCTTCGATCGGAGAACCTTCCGTACGACCTTCCGGGACACTCCAAGCTCACGGCATATCGCCTTGATCGGCTGGCCGTGAACGAAATACGCGCGACGGATCTTCGCAATCGTCTCCACCACCAGCATCCCAATCTCGGCTCCCATGAAAAATGGAAGCCACTGTGGACCCTCAGTGCCGGGGTC
>PLJS01000020.1:257-10169 GCA_003140315.1 Hyphomicrobiales bacterium | reverse complement strand
GCGGGCGCCGTCCACCACATCAAGAGCCAACATGCCGATAGTCTCAGCGGGCGACCTGCTCGAGCGCAGCAGCATTGCGAGGAGCGGCGTTCCGTGAATCAAGACGAACCACACGCGTCGCAATTAGAAAAAGATGGCCGGTCGCGGCGACCCGACACCAATCCGGCATTTTGGTTGGCGTTTCGACGCTTCCGTCATCGGTATTGCGGCAATGCGATGCGATCCCCGTATTGCCGATAAAGCTGCGAGAACTCGGCGGCGAGCTCGGCTGCTTCGGCTTGCCTCCCGCGCCAATATCGATCACGACGCCATGTTCCGCGGGGTAAAATTCGTTAAGCCTGTGCACCGCCCTGGCAATTTCCAAGTGTGGGAGTGCCACGCGTTGTCCTCCCAGATCGAATGAATTGCTTCATATTTGTCTCGCACCTTGCGCCGGTAGGAGCGTTCAGAAGTCACGATAATCAGCAGTTACCAGCGCTGGCCTGCTGGTTTATCAGAACCCGGCTGACGGACAATATGAGCCAGCGCACAGTCCTAGCGTTACGCGTGCGTCGCAGATAACGCGTGGACTGCACGGGCTACTACACGCGACTTGTGCAGCTCACCGAAGGGCGAGTGCCGAACGGTCAGAAATCACTGAAGCAGCGAGCTGTCTAGCTAAGAATTAAGTAGATGGGTCGATTCCGAATAATTCGGAACATGTTGGCAGGCACAACCCGGCATGTTGATTGTCGGATTGGGATTGCGGCACGCCGATACCACGCTTGCAAACTCGTGACCTACTCCAGCGTCACATTTGCGCTGCGGATGACGCTCTCCCAACGACGTCGCTCGGCGGCGATGAATTCGGCCATGTAGGCGCGGGTGCCGCCTATGCGCACGAGATGCAGCTTATGGAAAGAGGCCTGAACCTCCGGCATCTCGAGAACCGCGTTGATCTCTTTGTTCAGCCGCAAGGTAATCGCCTCCGGCGTGTTGGGCGGTGCCGCAATCGCGTTCCAGGCCGCCGAGAGAAAGTCCTTGAGGCCGATTTCCTCGAACGTCGGCACGTCCGGCAGATCGGGCAGGCGCTGGCGCGAGGCGATCCCCAGAACACGGACCAGTCCGCTTTGCTGCATCGGCAAGATCGCGGTCACATCGACGAACATCAGGTCGACATGGCCGCCGATCAGGTCGTTCAGCGCGGGCGCCGTGCCGCGATAGGGGATGTGCTGGAACTGCGCGCCGGTGAGTCGCTGGAACAGCTCGGTCGTCAGGTGCGAGGTCGTGCCGTTCCCCTGCGAGCCGTAGCGCAGCTTGCCGGGGTTCGCTTTGGCGTAGTCGATCAGCTCCTGCGCGGATTTGAACGGCAGGTCCGGATGGATCACAAGCACGTTTGGGCTCAGCGCCATCACGGCGACCGGCTCGAAGGCGCCGGGATCGAACCTCAGCTTCTTGTAGAGCGCCGCATTCGAGACGAGCGGCGCCGGCGGCGTTGCAAGCAGCGTGTATCCGTCGGGCGCCGCGTTCGCGACCGCCTCGGCGCCGATGTTGCCCGCCGCTCCGCCACGGTTCTCGATGACGACCGGCTGGCCGAGGCGCTGCTGAAGCTTCTGCCCGATGAGTCGCGTCACGATATCGACGCCGCCGCCCGCCGGAACCGACACGATCACCCGAATGGGGCGGTCCGGATAGAGCCCGGCGTCCTGTGCCTGCGCCGCGCTCGCTAGCAGGCAGATCGCCAGCGACGCGGTGAAACGGACAATGCGGTGCCGCGCGAAAGGCATGGTCATGTGTCCGTCTTGGAGAAGCCTGCGCCCATGTCCCAACTGCGTGGAACGTAAGGCCGGCTGACGCGGCGGCACCAATTCTCCCATCCGCGCTCGAAGGTGAAGCCAGCGCGCCCATTCGTGATCGCCGCGATCTCGCCGTCGGAGAGGTAAATAACCTCGCCCATCGAGAGCGCCTTGATCAGCATCTCGGCGTTCAGCTCCATATAGACCGAGGTGAACACCACCTCGCGCACCGAGCGCCCGACGACGGAACAGCCGTGGCCGCGCATCAGCGCAACCGCATGGTCGCCAAGCGTTGCGGCGAAATCGCGGCCCATCTCCATGCTGGTGACCAGCAGGTTCGTGTCGCCGAACTTGTGGCGAATATCCCAGTTCGGAATGGTCGATCCGATCGGCCCGCACATGTGCATGATCGGCCGCAGCTTCTGCTTCGTCACCGTGAACGGCACGACGTTTGGGCTGTGATTGTGCACGACCGCCATCACGTCGGGCCGCGCCTCGTAGGTCGCGCCATGAATGAAGCGCTCTGAGTACGGCTTCCCGGTGATTTCGCCAACCACTTGCCCATCGAGTGTGAATTCCATGATGTCGCGGCGCTCGGCGAGCTCAGGCGCACGGGCGCGCGACAGCAGATAGTGGTCCGACTTCTCGGGATGGCGCGCCGAGATATGCCCGAAGGAATCGAGTACACGTTCGTGCGCCAAGATGTGATTGGCGGTCACCAGTTCTTCGACCAAGTCCTGAACCGCAGTCATGTGATCGAAACCTCGTGTCCTGTCGCGGTCGCGGCGATAGTCCGCACGTTGACCGGCAGGCGATTGCCGCGCCACACGATGTGCATGTCCGGCCGCAACAGGATGATATCGTATTGATAGAGATCGCGCGCGGCAGCGTCCGGAATGTCGAGCGTTGTGACCGGCGCACCATATGATTGCATCGCGCGATGAAGGCGACCGCTGCCGGCTTTCGTGCCACCGACCCGCAGGATGGTATAGCCATCCGGAATCCGGTCTTGAACTGATGTCCCATCGTCGAGCCACACGTGCGGAAGCCGTGCACCGGGCCACGTCGTTGGGCGATATTCGCGGAACAGGTGCTCCGGTCCGCCAGGGATGTCGCAGATGATGGGCGAGTCGACGTAGCGATAGCCGAGCTCGGCGCCGATCATTTCATTGCTTTTCGGCTGCTCGGCCTTCGCGACACGAACGAGATTGTCGCGCACCGCCTCGCCCACCGGCGTATCGTCGCGCATTTCCGGCCGATACTGCGCGCGCCACTTGCGGCGACCGAGCGAGGCATAGCGCGAGGCGCCGACGTTGCGCTCGCCGACTTGCCGACGTTCGATCTGATAGGAGCGCAACAGGTTCGGGCCGCCCCAACCTTGCAATGTCGCGGCGAGCTTCCATGACAAATCGATCGCGTCGCCGACGCCGGTGTTCATGCCAAGCCCGCCGGTCGGCACGACGAGGTGTACGGCATCTCCCGCGAGGAAGACCCGGCCTTCGCCATACGATTCGGCGAGAAGGAGATTCATGCGCCACGGCGCACAGGACAGCATCTCGTAGCGGACCGGAATCGCGACCGTTCGCTCGAACAAGGTCTTCATGTCGTCGTCGCGCTCGACGACGGCATGCAGCGTCCAGTGCCGAGTCGAGTCTTGCATGATGAGGAACGTCGCGCGGTCGTCTGCGACATGATAGTGGCGGCCGTGGCCGGGCCCGTTACCGATCGGAATCCTGTCGAAGAGTTCATCGCTGCGGAACAGCGCCTGACGCAATTCGAGCAGATTGCCTTCGCCGCGCAACTTGATGCCAAGCTGCTTGCGCACCGCGCTGCCGCCGCCGTCGCAACCGACCATGTAGGCCGCGCGGATCGTCTCGATCGCGCCTCCATTCCGGACTTGCGCGGTCACGCCCGTCGCGTCCTGCTCGAACGAAACGAACTCGCGCCCATATCGCACCGACACGCTCGGCAGCGTCTCGCACTCGGCCTTCAGCAGAGGCTCGAGGGTGTATTGCGAGATGAGCTGATAGGGTTCGAGCGGTTGCCTGCCGTCATTGCTGGCCCGGATCGCGGCGCGCGCCTGATCGACTGACGGATAGTGTTGGCTCAAGAGCGGGGGTTCGTTCATCGCGAGGATGATGAACACGTCCATCGGCACGTCGGAACGCAGGCCGGCGGTGCGGATCTTGTCCACCAGACCAAGCCGGCGAAAGATCTCCATGCTGCGCGCGTTGCAGCGTTCCATCTTGGGGAGGAACTGCGGCGCCTCATTCTGCTCGATCAGAATGCAACGGATGCCGCGCCGCCCGATATCGTAAGCGAGGGTCAGGCCAACGGGGCCAGCGCCGACAATCAGAACCTCGGTGTCCACGACGGCGCGTTCCTCAACTCTTCGGCCTGATCGACGCGATCATATTGCGATGATCACTTTCCCGCCGCGCAGGAACGCCGGATAGGTTTTGACCGGGTCGATGCAGGGCGGCATAACGACCGCGCCGGTCCGCACATTGAATTGGCCCTGGTGAAAATTGCACTCGACGATATCCCCATCCAAAAAGCCCTCGGACAACGACCCAGGACCGTGGGTGCACTGATCGTCGGTCACGTAGAACGTGCCGTCCACGTTGAACACCGCAAGCTCAAGTCCCGCCTCCTCGACTTTGAGCGCGGTGCCCGGCGCCACGTCCGCTGCGCTGCACAACACGATCTCGGTCCGATCCGGGGAAGCGCTGACGTTCATGGTGTGCTCGACCAAAACGCGTCTTGTCGGGTATGATGGCGCATGCTGCGCCGCGAACAGAACGATCTCTTAACGCAAACCGGACCGAGCACGCCGGGCGGGGCCCTGTTCCGCAGTTACTGGCTTCCCGCCCTGCTTGCCGAAGAGTTGCCTGAGAATGAATGCCCGCCCGTGCGAGTCAAGCTTCTCTCGGAGCGGCTGCTCGCGTTTCGCGATACGCAAGGTCAATACGGTCTGATCGACGAATTCTGCGCGCACCGCGGCGTTTCGCTGTGGTTCGGCCGCAACGAGGAGAATGGGCTGCGCTGCCCCTATCACGGCTGGAAATACGACGTCAGCGGCCAGTGCGTTGAAGTCCCTTCGGAGCCGATCGAGAGCGGCTACTGCAAGCGCATCAAGCTGAAATCCTATCCGCTGGTCGAGCGCGGCGGCATCCTCTGGACCTATATGGGCGATCCGGCAAAGCAGCCGGCGCTCCCCGAGTTCGAGTTCGCGCTCGTCCCACCGGGGCAGCGGTTCGTCGCGAAGCGCCTGCAGGAATGCAACTGGTTGCAGGCGCTCGAAGGTGGCATCGACTCAAGCCATGTGTCGTGGCTGCATCGCGGCGAACTCAATTCCGATCCGCTGTTCAAGGGGTCGAAAGGCAACCAGTACAATCTCAACGACGCGCGGCCCGTGTTCGAAGTGGTCGAGAGCCCCGGTGGGCTGTACATCGGCGTGCGCCGCAATGCCGAGAACGGCCAATACTATTGGCGCATCACGCCGTGGGTGATGCCGTCCTTCACTATGATCCCGCCGCGCGGCAACCATCCGGTGCACGGCCATTTCTGGATCCCGATCGACGACCATAATTGCTGGACCTGGAGCTTCGATTATCACGTAAAGCGCGCACTGACCGATGCCGAAATTCGGGCTATGCGCGGCGGCAAGGGCATTTACGTCATGTTCGAGCCCGGCACATATCGCCCGTTCGCCAACAAGGACAACGACTACCTGATCGACCGCGCGGCGCAGAAGGCCGGCCGCACCTTCAGCGGCGTCGCCGGCATCGCGATGCAGGACGCCTCGCTGCAGGAAAGCATGGGGCCGATCGTCGATCGTACCAAGGAGAATCTGGTCGGCACCGACAACGGCATCATCATGGCGCGGCATCGCATGCTCAAGGCCATCAAGGCCATGGAGAAAGGCGTGACGCCGCCCGGCGTCGAGACCGCGCACCAGCGCGTGCGTTCCGCCGCCGTCGTGCTGCCGCCGGACCATCCGTTCGTCGATGGTGCCGGGGAGGCGCTATCGGTCCGCGAAGGCGTCGCTCATGCGACGGTCTAGCGAAGGAAACGCTTTGTGCTGAGCGAATGCGCACGCGCGACGACCGCAGAGGAATCGCGCTTTCGCGTCGACTATCCGAATTCCGCTTCACGTCGCATCAAGGTCATCGCGCTCGACAAGCCGGCAGAGCGCGTCGTGCGGCGCCTTGCGAGTGGCGACTGGAATTCCGCGACCTTCATGACGGCCGTCAAGGGTAGCGCATCCACGAGCGTCGATTGGCTCAGCGATCTTGCGGGGGAGGCTCTCAGCCTTATCGACCAGATGAGCGCAGCTGATCATGTGGCGACGGTATCGACGGCCGGCGAAAGCGCCGAGGAGGCCGCGATCATCGCCGAAGTGTGCAACGCACGCTGCATCATGCTGACCGCGCTTGTCATCGACCCGGCAAGCCTGCCGGACGCGCAGTTGATGCGAACGATGACCCCGCTACGCGCGCATGCCTCGATGCTGGTCGTCGCCAAGGGCGAAGAGTACGTCGAGGCGATGCTGACTGCGCTGCGCGCCTGAGGGTTCATCGTGGGACACAAGCCGCTCATTGCGATTCCCGTTGGCGATCCGGCCGGGATCGGTCCGGAGATCAGCCTGAAGGCCGCGCTCGATCCAACGGTGCGCGCGATGGCGCGACCGATCCTTGTCGGCGACCCGGATGTGATCACGCGTCACGCAACGGCCTGCGGAATCTCGGTCGATCTCTTGCCGATCGATCGTCTCAATGGCGTCGATTGGTCGGACGCACGTTTGCCGCTGCTTGCCGTCCGCTCGAACGAAGCAAGCGACATTCCGTTCGGCGGCGCGAGCGCCGCGAGCGGGCGGCTCTCCCTTGCTGCGGCGCGCACGGCGATTCATGCGGCGCTGGATCGCAAAGTCGATGCCGTCGTCGCGGCCCCGCAAAACCAGACCTCGATCGCGCTTGCCGGTATCGAGTTCGACGGATACCCGTCGTTTGTCGCTAGGGAGACAGGCCTTGCACCGCACGACGTTTACCTGATGCTCTGCTTCGATGACGTGAAGATCGTGCATTGCACGCTGCATGTGAGCGTCAGCGACGCGATTGCGCTGATCACGCGAGAGCGCGTCGGTCATGTGATCCGCGTCGCTGACCGGACCTTGCGGCGGCTCGGCATCGCGAAGCCGAAAATCCATGTCGGCGGACTGAACCCGCATGCGGGCGAGGGCGGTCTGTTTGGACGCGAGGAAATCGAGATCATCGAGCCTGTGATCGAGGCGGCGGCGGCGAATGGCATCGATGTCGCGGGTCCGTTCGGCGCTGACACCATGTTCCACAACACCGGCATCGACGCGTTTGTCGTCATGCTGCACGATCAGGGACATATCACCGCAAAGCTTCTCGCGCGTCGCGCGACGGCAGGGCTCGCGATCGGCAGCCCAATCCTGTTCTCTTCGGTCGCGCATGGAAGCGGCCACGACATCGTCGGCAAGGGCGTTGCGGATCCGACCGCGATGATTCAGGCGATCGCGCGATTGGCCGGAGCTAGTGTCCGCGATCAATCGACTGAGTAAAGCCCCTTCAACTCGATACGAAATTGCGCGGCCCGGCGGACGGAAAGCGCGTGCGCCCGTACAGGCCGGCTTCGCCTGAGCGAGCAGACATCGCGTCCAACTGTCCGCTTACAGGTCGAGCGAGCAAACGATGCGACACTAATCATTACGGGCTCCGACAATATTAGAATCGTCTATATCGCTCCTACCGGAAGCGCGTTCGTTGCACCTGCTCGGACAGAACCGGTGCAATGAAACAGCGCGAGTGACGGCCCGGTCGAGAAAGAAGGCGGAGGGGAATGCGGTAGGGACGTCCATTACTGGACGCCCCCCGCACAGATCCGTACGTGCGGATTTCCCGCATACGGCTCCCACCTCGGGTGTTTGACGGCGAAGCGCTCGCTCGGCCAGGGGTGAAGGATGCGGGGTTTTGGGAGGAAGTCGTCGGCCAGCTTCTCGATCCGTTTCCAGGCGGAGCCATCCTTCTGGCTGCGCCGCCGAAGCGTGCGCCGCCAGAGGCGGGCAACATGGAGCCGGAAGGCCGCAAGTGCCGGGAAGTTTGTCGGCACTGCGTGGTAGCCATAGAAGCCGGTGACGACCTGCCGCAGCCACGTCCCTTGCAATGGGATGGGCTGATGCATTCGCTGCCGCAGTTCGCCTTTTACCTCCTTGAGCTTGGCCACCATGCGATCGCGTCGGGTCTTCCGCTTGAGGAGGAAGTTCCCTCGGCGCGATTTACCGCAGAGGAACGTGAAGCCCAGGAAGTCGAAGGTTTCCGGTTTGCCGAACCCGCGCTGCTTTCGAGCGGCCGCCGCATGGCGGCCGAACTCGATCAGGCGAGTCTTCTCCGGATGTAGCGTCAGCGAGAACTCCTGCAACCGCTCCCGCATCGCTTCCCAGATACGTGGACGTGGACCGCGATTGATGCCGACTCCAAGCTGATTATCTCTTGGCTCGTGGGCGGCCGCGACAGCGACTATGCGATGGCGTTCATGGACGATCTTAAGTCCCGCCTCGCGAATCGCGTGCAGCTAACCTCTGACGGGCACCGCGCCTATCTTGAAGCCGTTGAAGGCGCGTTCGGCGGCGACGTGGACTACGCGCAGCTTGTGAAGCTGTACGGCAATGCCCCTGAGAGCATGAAGGGCCGCTATAGCCCTGCGGAGTGCATCGGCGCTCGCAAGGAGCGGATCGAAGGAAGCCCGGACCCGGCGCACATTTCCACGTCCTACGCCGAGCGCCAGAACCTCACGATGCGTATGCAGATGCGCCGATTTACCCGGCTTACGAATGCGTTCTCCAAGAAGTTCGAGAACCACATGCACATGGTCGCGCTCTATACGGTCTGGTATAACTTCGTGAAGATGCACAAGACGCTGCGGATGACCCCTGCGATGGCAAGCGGTGTTACCGACAAGCTCTACTCGATGGCCGACATTGCCGAGATGGTCGATGCGACGCTCCCGAAGCCCGGCACGCGCGGGTCTTATAAGAAAAGCGCTTAAGCGCAAGGGCGCAGCTTTCCTGCTCTTAATTGCTGCCCTCAATTTGGCTAAGGCGTCTGAGTTCTATGAAGCAGAGGGTCACGCTCTGGTAGTCTGCTATGACGCCGCCGCTGAATACTACGGTGCGTTAACGTGCGATCCACCAGCGGTGATTCTAGGCGCAGTCTTTGGCAAATGTACGCGTGAAGAGGGTGCTCTGAGGAGGGTGCTTGCGAGCAAATTTCCAGACCAAAAGTTCCTAGACAGAACAATCAAAGAAACCCAAACAGTACGCAGTCAGAAGCTCCAGAGCATCATCCTTGACGCCCGCATCAGAGTGGGAAAATCGTGCCCATAATTTCAAACTGAGACACTACCGGCGGAGGAGATGATGCGTCAACGGAGCAAGTGCGTGCGGTCGCCAAAGTCGTAATCATTTGAGCTTCGATTTGATCTTTTTCTCGGTTGCTTCACTAGGGCGCGTACTCATAAACTCGGTTCTGTATTCGCGGTTCGCTGAATGTCCGCTTCGCTCTGAAAGTGACAGAATTGCTGCGTCGCCGCGAATTGAAGCGATGGGCCAGAAGCTGCCAATTCGAACTTTGCCTACCGATGTTTGCCTTGGCGGGGAGCGGATGGATAGACTACCGAGTCGTGCGACATGATCTTCGGATCTCAGTTGGCGGCGGTGCGGCTGTTAGTTATCCAGAAATCGCGATCTGATACTCGATCGACGCAAGCGCGGACAGGCATTCCAACCGGGCATGGCATGGTAAATCGATTCACGACGGCGCAATCCACCGTGGCGATGCGGCGTTGGGGGCCTCCTGTCATTGTGACGCTCGCGGCGATGGCCGCGCTGACGGCGCTGAGCGCCGACGCCGCGGCCAGAGCGGCGCGCCCCGCGCCACCCACCGAGACGATGGCGCCGCGCGATGCAGGCGAGCCGATCATGGCGATCGTGTCGATCAAGTCACAGCAAGTCACTTTCTACGACGCCGAGGACTGGATCCTGCGCGCGCCGGTGTCGACCGGCGTCACCGGACGCGAGACGCCAGCCGGCATCTTCGCCGTCATCGAGAAGGAC
>PLJS01000020.1:0-163 GCA_003140315.1 Hyphomicrobiales bacterium | reverse complement strand
ATCATCTCGCCGAACGACGCGGCCCCGGTCGATTTTTCCCACCCGGCGCTGTTCGTGCCGAGCGCGGAGGCCATGGCGGCTGCTCCGGCGCGTGCCGAGACGCTCGCCCGCGAGGCCGCGGAGGCGGTCAAGGCCGCCGCCGAGGCGAAGAAAGCCGTCGCGA
>PLJS01000312.1:24431-26635 GCA_003140315.1 Hyphomicrobiales bacterium | reverse complement strand
CCGAGTAAACAGACCATCTATGGAAGATGACGCTTAGCAACAACATGATATTACGTGACGAATGCGCTCATGTCAAATTCATAGATGCTGAACATTACTTGATATTCTAACTATGTTACTGTATTAATACAACGTAATACGCTCACATTGACATGCCGACCGCGCTGCACGTGCAGACACAGATGACGTTCCGGTTCGATGGCGAAGTCCTGCCAACCAGACTCGGGTTTCCGCTGCGCATCCGGATGCCGACCAAGCTCGGGTTCAAGAATCCCAAATACGTGATCGGCCTCGCGGTGCTCAACAATTATACCGGCGGATATTGGAAGACCGGGGCTACAACTGGTTCAGCGGACTCTAACATTCCGACCATCGACCTAACCGGACGTTGGATCATCGGTGACCCGGTCACTGCTTTCAATCGCCAGCACGAGTCCGCGCGCGGCTTCGAGGAAAGCCCAACGGCAGCCTCGGCATTCGCCTTTAGATAATGGTAGTATATGACATCACACCGCGATCGGCAGTTCGAGTTCCGGCCGCTTGTGAATCGAGCCCGCCGCAGCTTCGTAAGCCGAGCCGACGCGCAGCACTGTCGCCTCGTCGAACGCGCGCCCGACGATCTGCATGCCGAGTGGCAGCCCGCTCTTCGAGAATCCGGTCGGGATCGCCAGCACCGGGTTCCCGGTCACGTTGAATGGCATGGTCTGGATCGTCATCTTCGGCGGCATGTTGGGGTCGAATTCGTCGAAGCGCGGCGCGGCGCTGAGGCCGTTCGCGGTGATCATCGCGTCGTACGTCTTGAGCACTTCTCCATTCAGCAGCGCCGTGAGTTCGCGCCGAAGGCGGAAGGCCTGCACGAGGTCGGCCGCCGACAAGGTCGCTCCGACCATCATGCGCTGGTAGGTGTAGCGGCCATAGTCGAGCGGGCGCGTCAGCAGCTCCTCCTCGTGGATCGCGTAGGACTCTGCTGCGATGATGACGCGACCGCACGAATTGAAGATGTCGTAATCAGGCAGGGTGATCTCGGTCACCGTCGCGCCAAGTTTCGCGACTTCCTGGGCCGCTGCGTCGAGCGAGGCGATCACTTCTTCGGTCACGCCTACGGACTTCGCGAAGAACGAGCGCGGATAAGCGATCTTGAGTCCGGCGAGGTCCTGCCCAAGCCCCTGCGTGAAGTTATCGACCGGGAGGTCGGCACTAGCCGGATCCTGCGGGTCGTAACCGGCGATCACTTGCATGGTGAGGGCCGTGTCCTCGACCGTCCATGTGAGCGGACCGCAATGGTCGAGCGTGTAGGACAGCGGAAATACGCCGCGTCGCGAAACGCGGCCATAGGTCGGCTTCAACCCGACGACACCGCAGTAGAATGCCGGGCCGCGGATCGAGCCGCCGGTATCCGAGCCCATCGCCATGCGGGTGAATCCCGCTGCGACCGCGGCGCCGGAGCCCGATGACGAACCGCCGGTGAAGTGATGGGGATTCCACGGGTTGCGTGCAGGAGGGAAGGGGAGGTCGAAACTCGGCCCGCCGAACGCGAACTCGTGCGTGGCGAGCTTGCCGAGCAACACCGCACCTCCGGCCTTCAGTTTTGTTTCAACCACGCTGTCCTCGGTCGGCACGTGATCGAGCAGCAGCTTCGAATGGCAGGTCGTGCGGATGCCGGCGGTGCTGTAGATGTCCTTCAGCGCATACGGCACGCCGTGCAGCGGCCCCTTGTCGATACCGGACTCGAGTTCGCGATCCGCACGTTCGGCGTCCGCAAGCGCGCGCTCCTTGGTGACGAGCACGAAAGAATGAAGCAGCGGGTCGACCGACGCGATGCGCGAAAGCGCGTGCTGCGTCAGCGCGACCGAACTGACTGTTCCGGCACGCAGTGCGCGGCCGGCTTCCGCAATGGAGAGTTCGTGCAGGAGCTTGGCCATGTTCATTCGGTCCGGGCGAAGCCTTTTAGGCTGAAAACGTTCGAGGGCTCACTCGCTGCTGTGCGCGGCTGGCGCACCTTTGCGGCCATGACCTTCATGTCTCGGTAGCCGGCTAGAATGCCGCCCTTGAGATGCGGCGGCACTGTCGCGCCAGCCTTCGCCAACAGCACGTCGAGCTCGTGCTCGAGTCCGTCCTGACTGCTCATGATTGCTCTTTCGACATCGAGGTGAGATCACGTCGGACATCACAACATCAGCCGCCTCGCGCGCCGCCATAACGAG